>JAQCNN010000291.1 GCA_028275005.1 Salinirussus sp. | reverse complement strand
CACCCCCTCGTCCTCGAGGAGGTCACCCAGCTGCTCGGCCTGCTCGCCGGCTTCACCCTCGAAGAGCGTGGTGTTGCTCTCGGACTCGGGTTCTGCGATCGACGTCAGCGTCAGCTTGCTGCCGATGTCCCCGACCTCGAGGCCCAGGTCGTCGGGCGTGTGGAGGTCGAGCGGCTTGGACTGGGCCTGCCGGATCCCCCGGAGGCTGGCGTAGCGGGGCTCGTTGATCCCCGTCTGGATACTCAACACGGCGGGCAGGTCGACGTCGGTCAGCTCCTCGACCCCACCCTCGAGCTCGCGGTGGACCGAGGCGACCCCGGCCTCCTTGTCCAGGTCGAGGTCGTTGACGACGGCAGCCCACTGGTAGTCGACGGTCTCGGCGAGCGCGACCCCGGTGGCGCCGAAGGCGTCGTCACCACCCTGCACACCCGTCAGCACGAGGTCCGGCTCGACCTCCTCGACGGCGCCGGCCAGCAGCTGGGCCTTCATCGTCGGGTCGAGAACGTCCGTCTCGGCCAGGTCGTCGTCCCACACCCGGACCGCACGGTCGGCCCCCTTCGCCAGCGCCTGCCGAACGGTCTCCTCGCTGCGCTCCGGGCCGATGGTCGCCGTGACGACCTCCACCTCGTCGTCCTCGGCGGTCTCGCTGAGCTGGACAGCTTCCTCGACGGCGTAGTCGTCCCACTCGTTGAGCTCGTATGAGACGTACTGTTCGCTGATGCCGAGTCCGTCGATCTCGAACTCGTCGTCGACCATCTCGTCCTCCTTGACTGTTACCAGTACTCGCATACCTTTGGGTGGGAATCATCCGGATTAAGCGTTTCCGTTCCTATCACGGCGCCGACGGACCCCGGCGCCCCGCAACGGCCGGTGTGAGCCGGGCGGTCACCGCCGGTCAGGGGCCTGTCGTCTGCGTTGCCCGCAACGTTTAGTTGTCGCTCGGGCGACGGTACGGGCATGGCAACGCGGACCGAACTCCTGGCGCGCGCTGTGGCCGACGCCGACACGGCGACGGTACTGACGGGTGCGGGGGTGAGCACCGCCTCCGGGATCCCCGACTTTCGCAGCAACGACGGCATCTGGGACCGGTACGACCGCGACCAGTTCGACATCGGCCGCTTCGAGGACGACCCCGGGGGGTTCTGGGCGGACTGGCTGGCTGCCCGCGGCAAACTCTTTCCCGCCGACCCCGACCCGAACCCCGCCCACGAGAGTCTCGCCGACCTCGTCGGCGCGGGCGCCGTCGACACGCTCATCACCCAGAACACCGACGGTCTCCACCAGGCGGCGGGCGTCCCCGGCAGGGAGGTGGTGGAACTCCACGGCTCGGGTGACCGGGTCGTCTGTTCGGACACCGGCTGCCGGTACCGCGGCCCGGCCGACCCCGCCCGCGAGCGGGCCGAGCGGGGTGAGCGCCCCCCGGTCTGCCCGCAGTGTGGCGACGCGCTGAAGCCGAGTAGCGTCCTGTTCGGGGAGTCACTGCCGGAACACGCCCACCTCAGGGCCCACGCCGCCGCAGAGCGCAGCGACCTCTTTCTGGTCGTTGGCTCGTCACTGACCGTCGAGCCGGCCGCGAGCCTGCCCGAGACGGCCGTCAACCGCGGCGCGACGCTCGCGGTGGTCAATCTCGACCGGACGGCGCTGGACGGCCGGGCCTCCTACGTCTTCAACGACCGCGCCGAGGCGGTCCTCCCGGCGGTCCGCGACCACCTACTCGGGGAGGACCGGGCGCGCGGAGAGTAGGGGCCCGACGGGGATCTGACAGGCCGGGCGGCGTCAGTCGTGGACGAGCACGTCGACCACGTCGACGCCCTCGCTGTCCATCGCCGCCTCGACCGTGGGGGCGATCTCCTCGGGCGTCTCCGCCAGGTGGGCGTCGGCGCCGTGGCTCTCGGCGTTCTGTACGAGGTCGACCGGCGGCTCGAAGTCCATCCCGGTATACTCGTAGTCCTCGGCGTCCCCGCCGTAGATGTTGGCGGTGTTGTTCTTCAGGATGCGGTAGTTGCGGTTGTCGGAGATGACGACCGTCAGGTCGAGGTCGTACCGCGCCGCCGAGTAGACCGCGTGAGGGTAGTAGAGGTAGGAGCCGTCCCCGACGTAGCCGAGGACGTCCCGTGGCTCGTCACGCATCGACTCGGCGATGGCCGCGCCGACGGCGGCGGGCAGCCCGTATCCCAGCCCGCCACCCTTGTTCGAGACCATCTGCTGGGGCTGGAGGGGCCACCGCAGCAGCAGCGGGTACTTCGAGGTGACCCCTTCGTCGATGATGTAGGCGTCGGGGGCGACCTCGCGGAGTGCGTCGACGAGTTCGTGTTTGCCGGCACGGGTCTCCCCCGCCTCGGCCTCGTCGACACTGATCGACAGCATCAGGTCGGACAGCGACTCCTTCGCCTCCCGAACTGTGTCCAGCCGGCGCTGGCGCTCGGGCTCGGCGACCCGCTCCTCAAGCCGCTCGGCCAACTGTGCCATCACCAGACCGGTGTCCCCGACGACGGCGGCGTCGGCGGGGTAGTTCTTGCCGACCTCCCAGTCGTCGGGGCTGATGTGGATACAGGTGGTGTCCGGGTCGACGAGTGGCTCCTCGTGCTGTAAGAGGGTGGTGTGGGTGGAGGTGCCGACAAAGACCAGCGTGTCGGTGTCCATCAGCATCTGGACCAGCCCCTCGGCGGCGGGCATGTAGGAGACCCACTGGGGGTGGTCGCCGGGGAAGTTCACCTCGCAGGCGAGGATCTCGGCGTAGACCGCGGCCCCGGCGGCCTCGGCAAAGTCGACGGCAGCGTCGACCGCGTCACCGCCCGCCCGCGCCACCTCGTCACCGAGTACGAACACCGGCTCGTCGGCGTCCGCCAGCAGGCTGGCGGCCTCCGCGACCTGGTCGGGGTCACCCGCACCCGCTGTCGGGATTGGGCCGAGCGGCTCGACCGCCGAGGGGTCGGCCTCCTGGAGCATCACGTCCTGTGGGAGGCCGAGAAAGACCGGCCCCTGTGGGGGGGTGAGTGCGACCCGGAAGGCCCGCCGGAGCATCGTCGGCAGCGCCCCCACGTCGAGCACCTCGTCGGACCACTTGCAGAACTGGCCGACCATCTCCTCTAGATCCCCGTACAGCAGGGGTTCCTCGTGGCGAAAGTCCCGCTCGTGGTTGCCCGCCGTTACGACAAGCGGTGTGCCGGCGAAGCTCGCCCCGTAGATGTTGCCGATTCCGTGGGCGAGGCCGGGCGTGATGTGGAGGTTGACGACGCCCGCAGGGTTGATCGACGGGTCGTCGTCGGTGTGGTACCGGCGGGTGGCGGCGTACCCCGAGGCCATCCCGACGGCGATGTCCTCGTGGGCGCCGAGGATGTACTCCAGGTCGCTGTGGACGATAGACTGCATGATCGGGAGCTCGGTGGTCCCGGGGTTCCCGAAGATGTGCTCGACGTCGTAGGCCTCGAGGGTGTCGGTGAACAGGTCCGAGCCGGTGTAGCGGTCTGTCATGGGATATCACGTCTGCACACCCCACGGGCAAAATAGTTGGCGTAGCCGGCGGTCATCCGTTGGTTTCGGGGGAACACGCGCCGTGAGACCGCCGGCACGGGGCTGCCCGCAAACAGGGTGAACACGGCCCGGTAACAGGACCGCTCGGGCCGGCGGGTACGAGGGCGAGGGAAGCTTTTACACCCTGGCGTGTCTCCACCGGTCACGGGACACACAATGAGTGACGCAGTACTACTCGACATTGAGGACGGCGTGGCGACACTGACGATGAACCAGCCCGACCGGATGAACCCGGTGACTGGCCCGATCTCCGAGGGGATCGAGACCCACCTCGACACCGTCGAGGAGCGAGACGACGTGCGCTGTGTGGTCGTCGAGGGTGCTGGCGGGGCTTTCTCCGCCGGCGGGGACATCCAGGGGATGAAGGACCGACTGGAGGGTGACGAGCCGCTGAACGAGGCCGTCGACCAGCTCGAACGCGGGCTCAGCGAGACGATGGTCAAGCTGGTCGCCTGCACCTACCCGACGGTCGCGAAGGTCGACGGGCCGGCTGTGGGCGCCGGCGCAAACCTCGCTATCGGCTGTGACGTCGTGCTCGCAAGCGAGTCCGCGAGCATCGGCTTCGTGTTCAATCAGGTCGGCCTGAGCGTCGACGGTGGGACCTCCTACCTGCTCCCGCGGGTCGTCGGCGTCAACAAGGCAAAGGAGCTCGTCTTCACCGGCGAGATCCTCGGCGCCGACGAGGCCGGAGACCTCGGCCTCTTCAACCACGTCTACGCCGACGGCGAGTTCGAGGCCCAGGCGGGCGCGATGGTCGACCGGGTCGCCGGCGGCCCGACGGTCGCACTGAGCCGGGCAAAGCGGCTCATCCAGGACGGCATCGAGAAGAACCTCGAGCAGGCGCTACACGACGAGGCCGCCGCCCAGGGTGTTGTCTTCGACAGCCACGACCACCGCGAGGGGGTCGAGGCCTTCCTCGAGGACCGCGAACCCGAGTTCGAGGGGCGGTGAAGCCCCGGCTACAGGGCGACCGTCCGGGCGCTCTGTGTGACCATTTAAGCCAGTCCGTCCAAACGTGCGTGTATGGACAACCCGCTCGCGAGGTTCGACCACCCGGCGGTGCGGACAGGGCTGTTGACCGCCGTCGGCTACGGGGTCGTCATCACCGTACTGTTTGTCATCATGTTCGTCGTCCCGCTGCTGGTGTTCACGAGCCTGCTCTGAGCGGGCGGTCACCGGACCGTTGCGGTCTGTCGGTCGGCCGGTCAAAGCCGAACTGTTTTGCGGCTTCCCCCGCTCTAGTCACTGATGGCAACATACGCAGACGAGACCGAGACGGACTGGAGTCGGCTCTACGTCGACGGCGAGTGGGTCGAAGCGGCGAACGGTGAGACGATCCCGGTCGAGAACCCTGCAACGCGGGAGACGATCGCGACGGTGCCGGCGGCGACCGAAGCCGACGTCGACGCCGCCTACGCGGCCGCCGACGCGGCCCAGCCGGAGTGGGAGGCGATGGGTCGCGAGACGCGAGCCGAGCTGGTCGGCGCGTTCCTCGAGGCCTTCGAGGCCCGCTTCGATGAGGTCGTCGACTTCCTGGTCCGTGAGGGTGGTAGCACCAAAGGAAAGGCCGGTCAGGAGGCCACTATCTCGATGGTCGACTTCCAGACCGCCCTCGAACTCGAGGCCCCCGAGGAGGAGGTCCGTGACTCCCCGTTCTTCGACGGCAAGAAGAACCACATCGTCCACGAGCCGGTCGGGGTCGTCGGCGTCATCTCGCCGTGGAACTACCCCCTCCACCTGACCACACGGGCGCTCGCCCCGGCGCTGGTGCTCGGGAACACGGTCGTTATCAAGCCCGCCTCGGACACGCCGATCAGCGGCGGGCTGTGGCTGGCAGCACTCGCCGACGAGGTCGGCCTCCCGGACGGCGTGGTCAACGTCGTCACCGGCCGTGGCTCCGAGATCGGCGACCGGATGGCCGGTCACCCGACCCCGCGGACGATCTCCTTTACCGGGTCGACGGCCGTCGGCAAGCGGGTCGCCGGTCGGGCCGGCGAGAGTATCGCCCAGGCGGCACTCGAACTCGGCGGCAACGGCCCCAACGTCGTCACCGCCGACGTCGACATCGAGCAGGCCGCCAGGGTCGGCGCCGTTGGCTCCTTCACCCACCAGGGGCAGGTCTGCATCTCCATCAACCGTCACATCGTCCACGAGGAGGTCCACGACGAGTACGTCGACCGACTCGTCGAGCACGCCGAGTCACTGACTGTCGGCAACCCCGCCGAGGAGGGCGTCGACTTTGGTCCGATCGTCAACGAGAGTCAGCGTGACGACCTGCTCGGGTACGTCGAACAGACCGTCGAGCAGGGGGCGACACTCGAGACCGGCGGCGAGGCCGAGGAGCTGTTCTTCGAGCCGACGGTCCTCTCCGGCGCCACCAACGAGATGGCCGCCGCCTGTAACGAACACTTTGGCCCCGTTGCCCCCGTGATCGAGGTCCCCTCGGCCGAGGCGGCTGTCGAGGTCGCCAACGACACCGAGTACGGTCTGGCCGCGGCTGTCCAGTGTCGCGACCTCGACCGCGCCCGCGACCTCGCAGACCAGGTCGAGTCCGGGATGGTCCACATCAACGACCACCCGATCCAGGACGAGCCAAACGCCCCCTTCGGCGGGATGAAGGAGTCGGGGCTGGGTCGGTACAACGGCGAGTGGGTGATGGACGAACTGGTCGAGCCAAAGTGGATCTCGGTCCAACACGAGGACCGCGACTACGACCTTCTGGAGTAGGCACCGGACGCCACACGGTCTCTACTCGCCGACGACACCGACGATATCGAGGATATCCGCGAGGTCATCGACGACGAAGTCGACGTAGTCGTCGTCGACACGGTGGTTCCCGTCGGGGGTGCCGGCGTTCTCGGCAGCCGTGCCGCCGTAGGCAACCGTCCACAGCCCCGCCTCTGTTCCCCCCTGCATGTCGTGTTCGTAGCGGTCACCGACCATCAGCGACCGGGCCGGGTCGACCCCGTGGTCCGCCGCCTTCGAGAGGGCGTCCTCGAACATCCGGTCGTCGGGCTTCTTGTAGCCGACAGCCTGTGAGGTGGTGATACCCTCGAAGGCAGTGTCGACCTCCTGGTCCTTGAGCAGCCGGTGGGCTTCGGCGGTGTCGATGTCGGAGACGACCCCGAGATAGAGACCGGCGTCGTCGAGCCGGCGAATCGTCCCGGTGGCGTGTGGCTCCAGCTCGCGGGCGGCCCGGAGTGTCTGCTCGAAGTTCGGGCGCCACTCCGAGTCCTCGAGGCCGCCGTCGACGATGGACCGGAACGCCTTCCGGTAGCCCGCCATCGCCGAGCGGTACTCCCGCCCCTCGGCGGCCTTGAGGTGCTCACCGAGGCGGTCGCGCCACGCGTCGAGTGCCTGTTCGGGGTCGAGTCCCCGCTCGGCGGCAAACTGTTCGACGGCGTCGACGTAGCCGGCGCGGATCGACGGGAGACTGACGATCACACCGCCGATGTCGAAGAGGACCGCGTCCCACTCCGTGGGGGGTTCGCGCATGGACGTGTCTGACCGGCCGGGGGTATTTCAGGGCTCCGGGATATCCGAGCGCGGGTCGTCCCCATGGGGTGGCGGGTGGTCGGTGAGTCGGGCGGATTTATACCCTGTCGCCCACCTCGTGTGAGTATGCAAGCGATCGAGGTGACCGACTTTGGCGACAACAGCGTCGTCGAGGTAACGGAGCGCGAGCGCCCCGACCCCGGACCGGGACAGCTTCGGGTCGACGTACGGGCGGCGGGGATCAACTTCGCGGACATCATGCAGCGACGCGGCCACTACCAGCGTGGCCCGGAGCCACCCTACGTCGCGGGGATGGAGGTCGCGGGTGTCGTCGACGCCGTCGGCGAGGGCGCGGACGGCGAGGTCGGTGACCGGGTGATGGGGTTTGCCGACGGTGGCGCCTTCGCGGAGTACGCCCTGGCCAGCGCGGGCGGGCTACTCGACGCCCCGGAGGGGATGTCCTTCGCGGAGGCCGCCGGCGTCCCGGTACAGTTCCTGACCGCCCACAACTGCCTGTTCGAGTGGGGTGGTCTGGAGGAGGGCGAGCGCGTCCTGGTCCACGCGGCCGCCGGCGGGGTCGGCACCGCCGCCGTCCAGCTCGCCAGCAACGCCGGGAGCGAGGTCTTCGGCACCGCGTCCACCCAGGAGAAGCTAGACCTCGCCGCCGACCTGGGCTGTGACCACCCGGTCAACTACACCGAGACGGACTTTGCCGAGAGGGTCGAGGATATCACCGACGGCGAGGGGCTGGACCTGGTGCTCGACGGGGTCGGCGGCGAGACCAGCAGCCGGAGTCTCGAGGCGCTGCGGGAGTTTGGCCGGATCGTCTGTTACGGCGCGGCCTCGGGCCGGCCGGGCCAACTCGACACCGGCGAACTGCTGTTCAACAACTACACCGTCTACGGCTACCACCTCGGCCGCGGGATGGTGAAGGCGCCGGGCCGGGTGCTGGAGGCGGTCGGGCCGCTGAACGAGGGGTTCGCGGGCGGCGACCTCGAGGTTGTCGTCGGCCACGAGTTCGCGCTCGAGGACGCGGCCGAGGCGCTGCAGTTCATCGAGGACCGAAACTCCAGTGGCAAGGTCGTCCTGAAACCCTGAGTGCGAGGTGTCGGCGGGCTCGGGTGCCCACGCCGCGGCGGCTACTCCAGCAGCGAGATGAACTCCGCGGAGATGACAGTCCGGTCGTCCTGGTTGACGATGTCGACATCGTAGCGGACCGTGCCGCCCGCCGTCGGGTGGTCGGGGGTAGGGTCGGTCTCGATGACCTCCATCTCGACGTGGACCGTGTCGCCGATGAGCACGGGCTTGACGAAGCGCAGGTGGTCGATCCCGTAGAAGGCGACGACGGCGTCTCGCTCCTCCTCGGAACGCGAGCGCCAGAGCAGCCCCGTGGCCACGGAGAAGACCAGCGCGCCGTGGGCGATCCGCTCGCCAAAGTCCGAGGCCTGCATCCGCTCGGCGTCGGTGTGGATGTGGTTGAAGTCACCGCTCACGCCGGCGAAGTTGGTCACGTCTGCCTCGGTGATCGTGCGGGCCTCGGTCACCCGGGAGTCGCCGACCTCGACGCCGGTAAAGAAGCTATCCTCGCTCATTGTTCCCCCGCGTGGTCGGTGTCGGCGAACATCCGGTAGGTCGTCCCGCCGGTGGCGACGGTCTTCTCCTCGCCGCTCGGGGCGGTGCCGGTGACCTCGACGTTGGTCATCCCCATCGACTCGCCGGCCCGGACGACCTCGGCGTCGACCGTGAGGTCGGAGGTCGCCGGCCGGACGTATCTGACGGTGAGGTCCGTCGTCACCAGCATCGGGTCGAGCGGGTCCGGAAACGTCGTTCGGAGCGCAAACGCCGAACAGCTGTCGATGACTGTCGCGGTTACGCCGCCGTGGAGCGAGCCGCCCGACCAGTTGGCGAGTTTCTCCTGGTGGGGGACCCGCATCACGGCCCGTCCCTCCTCGACGGTCACCATCTCGACGCCCAGCCACGACAGGAAGCCGTGCTGGTCGAGGACCGTCTGGGCCGCCGTCACATCCGTGTTCGGGCCGGACCCGAACTCGCCGCCCTCGACGGGGTCGCTGACCTCGGAGGCGTCGGTCTCCCCTGTTCCGTCCGCGTCGGTGTCGGTCATGTCGTCACTGCCCCTCGAACTCGGGCTCGCGGTCCTCGGCGAAGGCCGCGGCACCTTCCATCATATCGTCGGTCGTCAACAGCAGCGAGAACGACTGACTCTCCAGGTCCAGCCCAGTCTCCAGGTCCTGGTCCTGGCCGCTGTTCATCACCCGCTTTGCGTGCCGGAGCGCGACCGGCGGGCCGCTGACGAGGTCGTCGACAAAGTCCTCGACGACCGCCTCGAACTCCTCGTCGGCGACGGCACGGTTGACCAGCCCCCAGTCCTGGGCCCGGTCGGCCTCGACGTGCTCGCCCCGGAAGACCAGCTCCTTCGCGCGGGCCTCGGTGAGCATCCGCATCGCGCGCTGGGTGCCCCCACCACCGGGGATAAGCCCGAGGTTGATCTCCGGGAAACCGAACTCGGAGGACTCCGTGGCGAGTCGCAGGTCACAGGCCATCGCGAGTTCGAGCCCGCCGCCCAGACAGTAGCCGTCGATCTTCGCAAGCGTCGGCCGCGGGTAGTTCGCGACCGTCTCGAAGAACTCGCCGGGTTCGGCCTCCTTTGCCGGCTCGATGTCCGAGAAGCCGGAGATATCCGCGCCCGCACAGAATGCACGGTCGCCGGCACCCTCGAAGGTCACCGCCCGGACGTCCTCGTCGTCGACCGACTCGAGCAGGTCGACCACCGCCTCGGTCAGGTCACCGCTCAGCGTGTTCATCCGCTCGGGCCGGTCGAGTTCGACCGCGAGCAGGCCGTCCTCGGAGAGCTCCCAGTTGACCGTGTGGTACTCGCCGGGGCCGTCCCCGGTGTCGTACTCGTAGAAGCCCTCGCCGGCCTCCTTGCCGGTCCTGCCGGCCTCGACGAGTTCGACCAGGTAGTCGGCGGGCTCGTAGCGGTCCTCGCCGGTTGCCTCGTGCTGTTCCGTCAGCGTCTCCAGCACGGTGTCGAGCCCGAGCTTGTCACCGCGCCGGCAGGGACCCTCGGGAAAGCCCGTCCCCAGACGCATCCCGATGTCGATGTCGTCGGGGGTGGCGACGTCGTCGCCGATGAGCCGGGCGGCCTCGTTGATGATCCGGGCCTCGACACGTAGCCAGTCGAAGTCCTCGGAGACGTCCGCCGGGCCGTAGTCGGCGCCGTCGCCGCTCTCGTAGTCGTAGTAGCCAGTGCCGGTCTTCTGGCCGAGTTCCTCGGCCTCGACCTTCTCCTCGACGACCGGCGGGACCGGCTGGCCGGCCTCCTTGCGGACGTGGTAGCCGACGTCGATGCCCGTCAGGTCTGCGAGCTCGAAGGGACCCATCGGGTAGCCCCGCTCGTGGACCATCGTCGCGTCGGCCTCCCGGACGGTGGCCTCGTCGTTGCTCACCATCCAGGCGGCCTCGTCGCCGAAGGGACCCAGCACCGAGTTGACGACGAACCCCCGGACATCCTTCCGGACGTAGATCGGTGTCTTGTCGATGGCCTCGACAAAGTCGTAGGCGGCCTCGGCGGTCTCGTCGGCCGTCTCGGAGCCGTAGATGACCTCGACGAGGTCCATCTTCACCGGCGGGTTGAAGTAGTGCGTCCCGACGACCTGCTCGGGGCGGTCGGTCGCCTCCGCGATGTCGGTGATCGGCAGCGAGGAGGTGTTCGAGGCCAAAATCGTGTGTTCGGGGGCGTACTCGTCGAGGTCCGCGTAGATCTCCCGTTTGAGCTCTAAGTCCTCGGGGGCGGCCTCGATAACCATGTCGGTGCCGTCGACCGCGGTCTCGAGGTCGACCTCGGTGTCGATACGACCGAGGATATCCTCGGGGCGCTCGTCGAGGCGGTCGTTCTCGGCGAGCTTCCGAAGACTCCACTCGATGTCCTCGTAGCCGTCCTCGACCAGCTCCTGCTCGATGTCGCGTAACACGACGTCGTAGCCGGCAATGGCGACGACCTCCGCGATACCGTGTCCCATGTTCCCCGCGCCGAGAACCGTGACGCGGTCAATGTCATCTACGTGCATGACTGCCAGAGAGTGTGGCCGCGTCTCGTAAAGTTCCACCGGATACAAACTGCCGTCGTGGGGGCCCAGACTGGCCGCCTTCCGGCGGTATTACCTGTACTCGACGGCACAAAATCGGGACCCCGTGTGTCGTTCTCGCCGGCGGTCACTGCCCTGTGACACCGGTGTGCACGCCCGAGGGTGCCCACGTTCGGTCCGGTTCGGTTGGACCGGCTCCCGGTCGCCTACTCCGAGGCCTCGCTCTGCTCGGCCTCGCGGGCCTCACGTGTCGCGGGGCTCCCGGTCGCCTACTCCGAGGCCTCGCTCTGCTCGGCCTCGCGGAGTTCGAACTTCTGGACCTTCCCGGTCGTCGTCCGGGGGAGTTCCTCGACGAACTCGACCTCACGGGGGTGTTTGTACGCCGCCATACGGTCCAGACAGTATTGTTTTACGTCCTCGGGGGCGGCCTCGGCGTCGGGGGTCGGGACGACAAACGCCTTTACGGTCTCGCCACGGCGGTCGTCGGGGATACCGACAACGGCGGCGTCGGCCACGTCGGGGTGTTCGAAGAGGAGTTCCTCGACCTCGCGGGGGTAGACGTTGTAGCCGCCGGTGACGATCATGTGTTTCTCGCGGTCGATGACGTAGAAGAAGTCGTCCTCGTCCCAGTAGCCCAGGTCCTCGGTGTGGAACCAGGTCTCACCGTCGGACTCGGTGAAGGCCTCCTCGTTTGCCGCCGGGCGGCCGTGGTAGCCCTGCATCACGTTTGGCCCGGAGACGACGAGTTCGCCGACAATCTCGTCGAGGTCGTGTTCCTCCTCGTCGATCGGGCCCGCCTCGACACGGGGCATCTCCTCGAAGTCGTCGTCGACGACCTTCGCGTCGACGCCGGGGATCGTCTTGCCGATTGCCCCTTTCCGGCGGGCGTCGGGCCGGTTGGCGTGGGTGATCGGGCTGGTCTCGGTCAGCCCGTAGCCCTCGTTGAGCTGGATGTCGTAGGTGGCCTCGAAGCGGTCGATAACCTCGACCGGGATCGAGGACCCTCCGGAGTTGACAAAGCGCAGCGAGGAGAGGTCGTAGTCGGCGGCGCCCTCCGTGTTGATGATGTCGTTGTACATCGCGGGGACACCGTGCATGATCGTGACCCCCTCGTCTTCGATCAGTGAGAGGGCCCGCTCGGTGTTCCACTCCGCCATCGGGTAGTACGTCGAGCCGTTGTAGAGGCCGGCGTTCATCACGACGGTCATCCCGTAGATGTGAAAGAGCGGGAGAACGCCGAGGAGCTTGTCGTCGGGGCCGTAGTCCTCCGCCATCACGTCGCCGGCGTGGCGGGTCATCCAGCCGAGATTGTGGTGGGTCAGGAGCACGCCTTTCGGTGTGCCGGTCGTGCCGGAGGTGTACGGCTGGGCGGCGATATCGTCGTCGGCGCGGTCGACGGTCCCCATCGACTCGTCGGCCAGGAAGTCCTCGAAGGGGGTGGCGCCCTCGGCCTCGCCGTCGACCGAGACCACCGTCTCGACGCTGTCGTCGACCTCGTCGTCCTCGCGGACCGCCTGGACGAACGGGACGAGGTCGGCCAGCCCGATGACGGCCTTTGCCTCACTGTCCGCGAGCATGTGGCCGATCTCGCGGGCCTTGTACTGAGGGTTCATGGGGACGACGGCCCCACCGGCCCGGAGTACCCCGTAGTAGGAGACGACGAACTGCGGGAGATTCGGGAGGTAGACCCCCACCCGGTCGCCGGGCGTCAGACCGGCGTCTGTCAGCGCCTGCGCCAGCTGGCCGGTCCGGTGCCAGAACTGCTCGTAGGTGACCTCCGCTCCGCGAAAGGAGATGGCGGGCTGGTCGGGGTGCGCTTCGACCGTCTCCGCGACGTCGGTGACGAGATTCGTCATCACTGAGCAAAGTCCGAGTGGCCTGATAAAAATTGCTGTATCGTTCGCTCGCAGGTGTTTCAGCGCGTTAACCCGGAGATTCGTCCCAGTTTCGTGTGGAATGGTACCACGGCTTGAACCCCGTGTCCGGTCTCCGTCGGCGACCGTGTGTGGACAAACCCCACATATTTTCATACGTCGCCCGTCCAGGGAGCACCATGGCAGACACCGACGACTACTTCGAACGTCTGGTCGACGTGGACA
>JAQCNN010000279.1 GCA_028275005.1 Salinirussus sp. | reverse complement strand
GGGGCGACAGCCTCCGGAGGAGCGCGAACGGCGCCCCCGTCGGGCTCTGCCCTCCTGCCTGTGACGGAACCCTCTTGTTCCGTCGAGGGTGACTCTCTCGTGCTGGCTCAGGATCAGAGCCAGCACCGCCCGGGTGACCCTAACACCCGGGCACTCCGAAAAACGACACACCCTGGAGAGCGGAGTCTGTCGCTACTGCCCTTGCTCCCGGACGACCACGTCACCCCCGACACGTACCTCCGGTGAGGAACACGAGGGCCCCTCACGGGTCCAGGCCGGCTATCGCGGCCCGGCGGAAAACGAGCACCGGGATAATCTCCAGCCGGCCGACCCACATGTCGAGGACGAACATCGTCTCGGCGAGTGCGGCGTCGAGTTCCAGGAAGCCGAGCGCAACGCCGGCCGTGATGGCCATCAGCCCGGTCCTCGTCGCGCTCGATGACGACGACCTCGTTGCCCGCTGTCGTCCCGAGCTCGGTCAGTGGCGTCCCGACGTCACCGGCTCCGACGATGACGATGTACATTCGTGCCAGTGTTTTGAACCGACCGTTGAGAGCCTGCCGCTCCGCCACGGCCCGCCCCGACACGCGACAGAACCGTGACCCTCAGCGGCTGTCACCTCCCGTCAGGCCGCATGGGGTCGGACGCGCACAGACCGGCCGACCGTAACCCCTGTGCCCGTGGCGAGCGTACGTGAGGTGTGCACCACGACCGGATTCACGCCCGCGAACCGACACACGACCGTGAGGCCTGGCGCGTGGGAACCGTCCGCGCGGCCACCGAGCGCGACGGTCACTGGGTGGCCACTGTCGAGACAGCCGACGGCGAGTGCGTGGACCTCACGACCACGCTGGCTATCCGTGACCTCGTCCGGTCCCGGCTCCCCGAGCCCGACGACTCGCCTGTCGGCCAGCAGGTCTGGTTCCAGAACAAAGGGGAGTGACCCCGAGCGACCGCGGCTGATACTGCCGGCTGTAGGCCTGTAACGAAGTTCGCGACCCCGGGGTCGCGGATAGCTTCAAACAGTTACAGCCAGCAGTATGAGGCCCTGGCGACCCGACCTACCGCCGCTCGCGGACGTGGTCGCTCGTCGATACGCGGATGTCGAGCTTGTCGGTGCCGCGGATCCACGAGCGGTAGTCATGGAGTCTGTCGGCCCCGCGGAGCCGCTCGATGGTATCGTAGTCCTCGCGGAGCTCCTCGTTCGTGAACAGGGCGTGGACCTGCTTGTGGCAGGGTCGACACAGCATGACGGTTGGACTCTCGGCGCGCCGTTCGGGTCGGAGGTGGTGTTCCTGGACGGCCTGGGGGTCCCCGAGGCGTTCGTCGGGGATTCGGCGACGACAGAGCGCACACTCCGTCGGCATACCACCTGTTGGCGCTGGACGGAATTGAACGCTGGGTCCGTTGCCCGTGTCGCCGGCCCCTCCCGGACCGGAATCCGGAGATTCAAGAGAATAGACCCCGTTGGTCGGGTAACAGACCTGCCCGACGCCCTTTATGACAAACGACATCTACCGCCGGCAACTCGAATCCGCACTGAAGGACGCACAGAAGCTCCGTCACGCCTACAACGACTGGCTCACCGCCGAGTTCGAGGACGTCCAGCCCCTGCCCCCACAGGCGGTCGTCTCGCTTGCACACACCCTCTATCGGTGGCGACTGGCCAACGCCGGCGGGCACGCGATCCCACAGGACGACGGCCGCGGCGTGCAGTAGCCTCTCACCGTCCCTGGGTGGGCCCTACTGTGGTGGCGCTGTCGGCACAGCCCGGGCGTGTGTCACGCCGAACGGGAGTCCGCCTCCGGGAACCGTCCCCCGGTAGGTGGGGCAAAGCTACAAAACAGGCCCTACCGGCCGTCACGACGGTGACGCTCGCGCCGGAGAGCCGTCTCCCACTCGGCCCGAAGCCGCCAAACCGGGCGCCGCGAACGGCCGGTCGCTGCTGTGACCGCCCGCCCCTCCGCTGAGGGTGTCGGCTCAGCTTGGAGACGCACTTCCAGTAGTATTTATGTGATGACCCTGTATGTTGTGACAACCGAAAGACGTGTTGTCCCCGGGGAGGTCGTTGGTACCATACTCGTATGGGCGCGACGGTGCGGGTTGTCCGAACGCTGGCTCACGTCCTGCTCTCCTCCGTTTGGCGGACTCTGACGAGTTCTGGGATCACTCTGATCGGCTCCAGATAATGGAAATCGAAATCGCAACTATTGGCGGCTACGAGGAAGTTGGCCGTCAGATGACGGCCGTCCGTGCCGGTGACGACATTGTCGTCTTCGACATGGGCCTCAACCTCTCGAAGGTACTGATTCACGACAACCTCCGAACGGAGGAGATGCACTCACTCGACCTCATCGACATGGGTGCCATCCCCGACGACCGCATCCTGAACGAGCTCGACGGCGAGGTACAGGCAATCGTCCCAACGCACGGTCACCTCGACCACATCGGCGCAATTAGCAAGCTGGCCCACCGGTACGAGGCCCCGATTGTCGCGTCCCCGTTTACGCTGGAACTCGTCAAAGAGGAGATCCAGGACGAGGGGAAGTTCAACGTCAACAACGACCTCGTGGAGATGGAGGCCGGGGAGACGATGCGTATCGGTGACACCGGGAAACTCGACCTCGAGTTCGTCAACGTCACCCACTCGATCATCGACGCGATCAACCCAGTCCTCCACACCCCGGAGGGTGCCGTTGTCTACGGGCTTGACAAGCGGATCGACCACACCCCGGTCATCGGCGACCCGATCGACATGGACCGGTTCCGGGAGATCGGCCGGGAGGGCCCCGGTGTCCTCTGTTACATCGAGGACTGCACGAACGCGGGCAAGAAGGGGCGCACCCCGAGTGAATCCGTCGCCCGCCGCCACCTCAAGGATGTCATCCACAGTATCGATGACTACGACGGAGGGGTCGTCGCCACCACGTTCTCCTCAAACATCGCCCGTGTAAAGAGTCTCGTCGAGTTCGCGTACGACATCGGCCGCAAGCCCTTGTTGCTCGGGCGGTACTTGGAGAAGTAATCCGGCACCTCCTAACGGCTCGACTTCGTCGACTTCCCCGACGACCTGGGGATGTACGGCCACCGCAACTCCGTCGACCGGACGTTCAA
>JAQCNN010000275.1 GCA_028275005.1 Salinirussus sp. | reverse complement strand
GCGCGGTCTGTCCCACCGTTGTTTCGCATCGCGATTCGCTCGGGCCCGACCCGCACCGCGTCGGCGTCGTGTTCGAGTGTCACCGCGGCGTCGTACTCGGCGGCGGCGACACGGTCGAGTGCACCCGCGGCACGCCCGGCATCTGGTGGGGGTTCACCGGGCAGTGCCACCGCTACCCCCGCGAGACCGAGGCTGACGAGCGTGACCCCGACCCAGACGTGCCAGGCATCTGCCGGCACCTCGAAATCCATAGGCCAGGTGTCCATGTGTTCGTACTTGAACATACGGCCCGCAGAACCCCTACGCTCTTGAATCGGACTGTCGTACTGTGACCGTGGCTGACCAGTTCAGCAACCGGTACCTACCGTCGCGTCACACCGCACACTACGTCTCGCTCGGTGCTGCCGGACTCCTGGTTCTGGGTTCGGCCGCCCGATCTCTGCTCGTCGGTGGTGTGAGTGTGGGTGTAGCGCTGTCGTTACTCGGTGGGTCGCTCGTGGTCGGCGGCAGCGGCTACGCGCTGGGCCGACCGGACCAGACTGCTGTCGGTGGGCTCGTCTGGCTCTCTGTGGTGGGTGTGTTGCTACTACTGTTCGGTGCGACCGTCACGCTTCTGTAACGAGATACCGGCGGTTACAGTTACGCTCCCGACGACCGGCGGAACAGGGGTCACCGGGTGTTCCAGTCAGCCCTGGAACGGGTGATACTCCATCCCCTTGTGTTTGAGCTCCTGGCGGCGCTCCTCGAGAAACGAGTAGACGGCACCGTGTGGTGCGCCGTCGAGGAGCATCTCGGTCGCGCTGCGAACGGCATCGACCTGCTTGGGGCCGCCGATAGCCGCGAGTGTCGACCCGTAGATCGTGACCGAGGCGCCGGTGAGCTCCTGCATGAGCTCCCGTGTCCGGCCGTTCTCGCCGATGAGGCGTCCCTTTTTCCGGCGTAGGTCGTTCTTGTTGCGGGCGGCCGCGTTGATGTCGACCAGTTCGAAGCTCATCATGTCGTCGTCGAGCAGACGGAGCGCCTCCTCGGGGGAGAAACCCCGACCGATTGCTCGCACGATGTCGGTTCCCATGAGCCCCTTTACCGGGTCACCAACCGTCTCGATACGGACGTTTCCCGACTCGGAGTCGATGTCTAGTCGCACCTCTGCGCGACTCTCGATCTCGCGCATCGTCTCACCTCCCTGCCCGATCAGAACGCCGATACGGTCGTCGGGCACCTGCACGTGCTGCATACAAACTCTGAGTGACAGACCCGTTTGAAGCCTTCGGCCTACGGGTTGTCGATACGGTACCGGGTCGTCGACTCGCCGTCGAAGCGCGGGCCGCCACCGGTTCGCTCGAACCCGGCCGCCGCCGCCGCGTCGCGGATCTCCGACTCGGTCTCCGGCACGAGCAGTTCGACAGCCATCTCCTCGGTCTGTGCGAACCGGAGTGGCTCTGCCAGCAGCTCCTGAAACACACCCTCTTCGCCCTCCAACTGTGTGATGTAGACCGTCTGTTCGCGAGCATCGTAGCTGACGAACCCCTGGATATCCCCGTCCCCCTCGACGACGCGAACAGTCCGGTCGTGGACGAGGTTGCGCATCACATCCCGCGGCGTGTCTGTCAGGGACGCGAGTCGCCCCGCATCCGCCTCGATAGCATCCCGCAGTTCCATAGCCGTATCTCGCTCCCCAGAACAATTATACTGTCGGCTCCCTGGACGTCGGTCGCCCTGGCGCACTCCCGTCTCGCGGTACCCCCCCGAGCCGGGTCACAGTCCCCGACGACACGGCGCCGTTCTCCGGTTTCAGGCCGTTGCGGGGTCGGCTTCGAGCTCCGTCTTTAGATTCCGCAGGGTCTCCTGTAGCTGACGGCGGTTGAACCGTCTCACCAGAGGTTTCGTCACTGCCGCCACGACCCGGCCGGGAAGGTCGTACGTCGCGCTGTAGGTGACCTCTGTGCCCTCCTCAACCGGCTCCAGAGTGATGTCTATCTCGCCGGTTATCCCGCCGGACAGCTCGAAACACATCCGCCTGCCCGCCTCGTGGACCGTCTCGGTGAGCTGTCCCTCGCGACTGATACCGGCCATCCGGTAGACGTATCGGACCCGTTTTCCCCCGTTGTCGAGCGTCTCGACCGGCTTCGACTCGGCGAGACTGGGTGTGACCACCGCGTGGTGTTCGGGCTGATCGAGGTACGCGAACACTGCCGCCGGCGGCCGCCCGACGGTGATCGACTCGCTGACAGCAACCATAGCCGGCGTTTGCTCTCTCGACTCAAAGCCGTTTTCCTCTCCTCTCGGCCGGCGAGTCGGGGACAACTATGTAGCCCGAGCCCGTATCATCGTTATGCAACAGCCGATTGTCGGCACGCCGCCGACGTATGACCTCGCCGAGCGCGACGTGCCCTGGGTGCTCGGAACACAGCTCACAACCGAGT
>JAQCNN010000273.1 GCA_028275005.1 Salinirussus sp. | reverse complement strand
TCGGAACGCTGTCGAACGTGTCTTCAGAGAAATAAAACGCCGAACTATCTGTTTCTCAAACTGTTTCAGCAACGCCGAAGCAGAAACCGCCGACGACTGGATCAGATCGTTTAGCTTCGCATGGAATCAGCTTATCTGAACACCGCCGTGCCGGCGCGCGCTGCTGTGTGTAGATGGGCACACAGCGGTGTGGGAGCCACCGACGGGTCGGGCCCTGTGACGTCGGGCCGGCCACACAGAGTTACCGGGCTTTTCCCGTCGCCGCCACAAGGGTGTGTATGGAGGCCGCAGTCTTCCGTGGCGAGCGCGACATCCGAGTTGAGGAGGTTCCCGACCCGACGGTCGACGCACCGACCGATGCTGTCGTTCGTGTCACCCACACCGCGGTCTGTGGGTCCGACCTCTGGTTCTACCGCGGCCAGCGTGACTACGACGTTGGCGACCCGGTCGGTCACGAGCCGATGGGTATTGTCGAGGCTGTCGGCGAGGACGTGACGAGTGTCCGGCCGGGCGACCGCGTCCTGGCACCCTTTGCGATCAGCTGTGGGGAGTGTGAGTTCTGCCGGAAAGGGCTCCACACCTCCTGTGTCAACGGTGATACGTGGGCGGGAGACCAGGACGGCGCACAGGCAGAGCTGGTGCGGGCACCCCACGCCGACGGGACACTGGTACGGGTGCCGGACCGGTACGCCGACGACGAGGGTGTGCTGCGGTCGCTGCTCCCGCTGACAGACGTCATGTGTACCGGCCACCACGCCGCGGTCAGCGCCGGTGTCGAGGCGGGTGACACGGCGGTCGTCGTCGGCGACGGCGCCGTGGGGCTGTGTGGTGTCCTCGCTGCCCGGCGTCTCGGGGCCGAGCGTATCGTGGCGATGGGCCACCACGAGGACCGCCTGGCGCTGGCCGAGGCGTTCGGTGCGACCGAGACAGTGAGCGCCCGCGGTGAGGCGGCGGTCGAGGCGGCGACAGCGCTCACCGACGGCGGCGCGAACAGCGTCCTCGAGTGTGTCGGGGCGGCCAGTTCGATGGAGACGGCGGTCGAGGTCGCACGGGACGGCGGAACGGTCGGGTACGTCGGCGTCCCACAGGGTGTCAGTGACGCCGCCTTCCTCGACACGGCGTTCGGGAAGAACGTCACAATCGCCGGCGGGGTCGCCCCCGTGAGGGCGTACATCGAGGACCTGATGGCGGACGTCCTCCAGGGGACACTCGACCCGTCGCCCGTCTTCACGAAGACAGTCGACCTCGGCAGCGTGCCCGAAGGGTACCGTGCGATGGACGAGCGTGATGCGGTGAAGGTGCTCGTCCGGGTCTGAGGACGGGCGCTCCGCAACCACTAAACGCCGCTCGCCCCACCTTCCTAACAATGACCGACTGGACGGAGCGGTATCGGCCCTCCTCGCTCTCGGAACTTCGGGGCAACGACACGGCCCGCGACGAGGTGCGGGAGTGGGCGGAGACCTGGACCGAACACGGCGAGACCGCCGTGTTACACGGCCCGCCGGGCATCGGGAAAACCTCGGCGGCACACGCACTCGCGTCGGATATGGGGTGGCCGACCATCGAACTCAACGCCTCGGACTCCCGGACCGCGGACGTCATCGAGCGGGTTGCGGGCGAGGCCGCGAGGTCGGGGACGCTGACTGCCGGCGAGAGCGGCCGGCGGCTGGTGGTTATCGACGAGGCCGACAACCTCCACGGCAACGTCGACCGCGGCGGGAGCCGTGCGATCACGGACCTCGTGAGAGAGGCCAGTCAGCCGGTCGTCCTGATCGCAAACGACTACTACGAGATGTCAAACACCCTCCGGAGCGCCTGCCGGGAGGTCGAGTTCCGCCCGGTCTCCGCCCGGTCGATCGTCCCGGTACTGCGGGACATCTGCCGGAAAGAGGGTGTCGAGTTCGAGAGCGAGGCACTGGAGACACTCGCCCAGCAGAACAGCGGCGACCTCCGCGGGGCGGTCAAGGACCTGCAGGCGCTGGCGGAGGGCCGGGACCGGCTCGCGGCCGAGGACGTGGTGACCGGCGAGCGGGACACCACCGAGGGTGTGTTCGACTTCCTCGACACCGTGATCAAGGAGGCCGGCCCACAGGAGGCCCTGGAGGCCTCCTACGACGTCGACGAGACACCGGACGACCTCATCAACTGGGTCGAGGACAACATGCCAAAGGACTACGAGGGCGCGGAGTTGGCGGCGGCCTACGGCTTCCTGGCGAACGCCGACCGGTGGCTCGGGCGGGTGCGAGCGAGCCAGGACTACAGCTTCTGGCGGTACGCCGGCGACAACATGACCGCCGGTGTGGCGGCCGCCCGCCGCGAGCCGAAGGGCGGGTGGACCCGCTACGGCCCGCCCAGCTACTGGTCGAAGCTGGGGCGGACACGGGGCACACGCGACACGCGTGATTACATCGCCCGACAGGTCGCCGCCACGAACGGGGTCTCGACGGGGACCGCCCGCCGGGAGCTGATGCCACGTCTGTCGGTCATGACCCACCACTGCAAGAACCGCGAACTGACGGTGGCGATGGCCGCCCGTTACGACCTGACGGCCGAACACATCGCCTTTGTTACCGGCAGCGGCGAGGACACGAACAAGATTCAGTCGATCGTCGAGGACGCCCAGCGGCTCCGGGAGGAGGCCGCCGTCGAGGGCTCCGAGGGCGCCTTCGAGGGTGCCAGTGCGGGCGAGCTCGGCGAAGACGGCGCCGAGGAGGGGGCGGCGGACTCCGACACCGAGGACGGCCCCACGGAGCAGGCACAGCCTGACGGAGAGGAGGCCCCCGGCGAGTCGGGCGACGAGCAGTCGGGGCTGTCCGAGTTTATGTGAGGACGCCGCGGCGTACTTTTGTGTTCAGTCGTCGGCCGTATGCGCGTCACGCTCGCGGTCGCCGGCGTCTGCGCCCGCCGTCTCGGGGTTCGCGCTCGCGGCCGGGCCCCAGAAGGCGAGTGTCGTCGCGACCAGCAGCCCGGTGAGGATCGTCAGCGCGGCGCCGTGGTGGGCGACCTGGGAGACAGCGCCGTAGTTGAACACCGTGTTCGCGCCAAGCACCACCTGCACCGGGAGCACGGCGAGTGCGACACCGGTCGCGTACCGGATACGGCGGTCGAACCCACCCCGCCAGGCGGCGATAGCCGTCGCGAGGATCGCAAAGCCGGTCACCATCGCCAGCGCACGGTGTGACCACTCGATGAAACACGGGAGGTCGGCCGGCAACAGGCCGAGAAAGCCGTTCGTGCCGGGCCACTGGGCGTTACAGGCCAGTCCTGCGGCCGTTGCCTTCGTGTAGATCCCCACGAGGATCAGCGCGAAGGTCAGCCCGGCAGTGACTGCTGCGAGCGAGCGAAACGAGGGCCGTCTCATACCCCGCGCTCAGGACTGGATACATATCAACCCCACTCTTGCTCTCTGGCACTGTCCCGTCGCCTGCCACATTCACCGG
Organism: Salinirussus sp.; assembly: GCA_028275005.1. Lineage (GTDB taxonomy): Archaea > Halobacteriota > Halobacteria > Halobacteriales > Haloarculaceae > Salinirussus. The sequence goes on along the minus strand of JAQCNN010000273.1, from coordinate 7,950 downwards.
CACGGCCGCGCGGAGTTCGACAGCCGGCGAAACCCCGTCCGATGGGCTTTTGCTACGGGGGCTGGTGTTGCCTGCATGGGACTGGACGAAGACGCACTCGACTATCATCGGGAGGACCCGCCCGGGAAACTCGAGATCTCGACAACAAAGCCGACAAACACACAGCGAGACCTCAGCCTCGCGTACTCGCCTGGGGTCGCGGCACCCTGCCGGGGGATCAGGGACAACACCGAGGAGGCCTACACCTACACCGCAAAGGGGAATTTGGTCGGTGTGGTCTCGAACGGGTCGGCGGTGCTTGGTCTGGGCGATATCGGGCCGGAGGCCTCGAAGCCGGTCATGGAGGGCAAAGGCGTCCTCTTCAAGCGGTTCGCCGATATCGACGTCTTCGATATCGAACTCGACCAGGCCACCGCCGAGGAGATGGTGACCTCGGTCAAGGCAATGGGGCCGACCTTCGGCGGCATCAACCTAGAGGATATAAAGGCCCCGGAGTGTTTCGAGGTTGAGGAGCGGCTCCGCGAGGAGATGGATATCCCCGTCTTTCACGACGACCAGCACGGCACGGCGATCATCTCCGGCGCCGCCCTCCTGAACGCCGTCGATATCAGCGACAAGGAGCTCGGAGACCTCGAGATCGTCTTCTCCGGTGCGGGCGCAAGCGCCATCGCGACCGCCCGGTTTTACGTCTCCCTCGGCGCCAACAGGGAGAACATCACGATGTGTGACTCCGGGGGGATCATCACCGCCGAGCGCGCCGAGACCGGTGACGTCAACGAGTTCAAACAGGAGTTCGCCCGTGACGTCCCCGAGGGAGGCCTCGACGAGGCCATGGCGGGTGCCGACGTCTTTGTCGGCCTCTCGGTCGGCGGGCTGGTCGACGAGGAGATGGTCCGGTCGATGGCCCCGAACCCGATCATCTTCGCGATGGCCAACCCCGACCCCGAGATCGACTACCACGAGGCAAAACAGGCCCGCGACGACACCGTGATCGTGGCCACCGGGCGCTCGGATTACCCGAATCAGGTCAACAACGTCCTCGGCTTCCCGTTCATCTTCCGTGGGGCACTCGACGCCCGTGCGACGGAGATCAACGAGGAGATGAAGGTGGCCGCCGCGGAGGCACTGGCGACGCTGTCCCGGGAGGACGTCCCCGACGCCGTCGTGAAGGCCTACGGCGACGAGCCCCTGCAGTTCGGCCCGGAGTATATCATTCCGAAGCCACTGGACCCGCGTGTGCTGTTCGAGGTCGCGCCGGCCGTGGCGCGGGCGGCGATGGAGAGTGGTGCCGCCCGGCAGACACTGGATCTCGAGGCCTACGTCGAGCGCCTGGAAGCCAGGCTGGGGAAGTCCCGCGAGATGATGCGGGTGGTGCTCAACAAGGCCAAAAGCGACCCCAAACGGGTCGTGTTGGCGGAGGGTGACGACGAGAAGATGATCCGGGCAGCCCAGCAGTTGCTCGACCAGGGGATCGCAAAGCCGGTGCTCATCGGCGACCGCGAGGAGGTGTGGGCCCAGATGGAGAAACTGGGGCTGAACTTCGAGCCGGAGATCGTCGACCCCGACGAGGACAACCTCGACCCCTACGCGGAGCGGCTCCACGAGATCCGAAAGCGCGACGGTCTCACCCAGCGGGAGGCAAAGGAACTCATCCAGGACGGCAACTACCTGGGCAGTGTGATGGTCGAGGTGGGCGACGCCGACGCGATGCTGACGGGGCTGATGCACCACTACCCGGCGGCGCTGCGCCCGCCGCTGCAGGTTATCGGGACCGACGACGACGCCAACTACGCCGGGGGCGTCTACCTGCTCACCTTCAAGAACCGGGTGGTGTTCTGTGTCGACGCCACGGTCAACCAGGACCCCTCCAGCGAGGTGTTAGAGGAGATGACCCGCCACACCGCCGAACTCGCCCGACGGTTCAACGTCGAGCCCCGGGCGGCGCTGCTCTCGTACTCCGACTTCGGCAGCGTCGAGAACGAGGGCACCCGGAAGATCAAGACTGCGGCGGACAACCTCCGGACGAACCCGGCCGTCGACTTCCCGGTCGACGGCGAGATGCAGGCCGACACCGCACTCGTCGAGGACATCCTCACCGAGAGCTACGAGTTCTCGGAGCTCGACGAGCCGGCGAACGTCCTCGTCTTCCCGAACCTCGAGGCCGGCAACATCGGCTACAAGCTGCTCCAGCGTCTCGGCGGCGCCGAAGCCATCGGCCCAATGCTCGTCGGGATGGACGAGCCGGTCCACGTCCTGCAGCGCGGCGACGAGGTGAAGGATATCGTCAACCTCGCCGGCGTGGCCGTCGTGGACGCCCAGAACGAGGACGACGCCTAACCGTCACCGGGACGACAGCCGAGTAATCGGTCTCTCCCCTGCGGCGGCGCTGGAGGCGTACTGGAGAAGTGTGGGCGAGGGCTCGACGAGTGGGAGACTGCCGGCTCGGGGGAGTAACAGAGCCCGAGAGCCGGGGACGGAGTGAGCGGCGGTGCCTGCGGGCTCAGACCGCGAGCCGGTCGGCGAGTTCGCCGCGTTCGTCGAGTTGGGCGAGGATGTCGCTGCCGCCGACGAACTCGCCGTCGACGAACGTCTGGGGGATCGTCTCGCGGTCGCTGTGTCGCTCGAGGGCCGTCCGGAACTCCTCCAGTGACTCGAGGACGTCGACGGTTGCCACGTCCTCGCGGTGTTGCCCGAGCAGGCCGATCGCACGCTCGGAGTAGCCACACTGGGGCATCATCGGTGTGCCCTTCATGAACAGGACGACGTCGTTCTCCTCAATGGCCTGGTCGACGCGCTCGGTGACCTCCTCCTGCGGGAGGCTCTGGTTGGGGTCGAACGTCATACCTCCACTCAGCGGGTCCGCGGGGAAAGGCATTACCCCCGCTCCTCGGGCGTGAAGGTCTCCACCTCCAAGGCGTGGATGTCCGTCGTCATGTGCTCGTCCAGCGCGTCGTAGACCTGCTGGTGACGGTCGACCAGCGATTCCCCCTCGAAGGCCGGCGAGACGACTGTCGCCGCCAGGTGCTCGTCGTCACCCTCGTGGCGGGCCCGTCGCACCTCCGCCTCGGCGTTTGCGACCGCCTCCTCGATGAGCCGCTCGACTTCAGTCAGGTCCATACCCGATCCAGCACGCCGGTCGGCAAAACGTTTGTCGCGTCACTCCAACCGGCCTGGCCCGCTCGGCGGATTGAAGAAGAGGCCATCAACGACGGCAGCGCCGCTGAGCAGGGCCCCGCCGGCCACGGCGAGTCTCAGCGGCACACCCAGCGCGGCGTGGACGCCGAGCATCGCGACAAAGGCCAGCGGTATCACGGCCAGCAGAAGGTCATACCGGGACAGGTCGGGTAGCCTGCTTCGGCCGGAACGACGCGAGGGGGTTCCTCTGTGTCCGGAGTTGGGACTCGTTGTCATCGTTGCGGGTATCTCCTGGTTGCCCGTATACACGCGGTCGAAATAAAGTGTTACTCCTGTCACGCTCGGGGTACGGGTCCCACTGTGTCTCGGGGCACAGGTGTACAGATGACGGGCACGGGACGGGCTGCACACTGCCGGAGGCGATAGCGGGCGGAATCGCCCGGGCCGGTGGGCTCAGTCGCCGGCGCCGCGGTCCGACCGGGAGGGCGGGGGGATGCGCTCCTCGCCGGGGGTGTTCGCGGGTTCGGGGCGCAGACAGCGGTCGGGCTCACCGTCGAGGTGGGCGTACCGGCCGGGGGTGTTTGCGAGCGGGTGGGCGGGGTTGCGGTCGCTCGGGATCCGGGCGGCACGGACCGCACCGAAGCCGTGGAGTCGGGCCTGGATCCCTCGCCAGTGGAGGCCGGTGGCGCGGGGGACACTGACACGGTGGGGTGTCCCCGGGCGTCCGCCCTGTGCCGAGAGGATGGCGGCGTTGACGTTCGCGGCGAGGTCGTCGTGGTCGACCAGCACGCCGACCCGCGCCTCGCTCGGTGAGCGCGCGGCGAGGACGTCGAGGCCGAGGTGGAGCGCCCGGTACTCGGCGACGTTGTTGTCCGGTGCCTGGTCTGTGAGCGCGACTCGTGCGACTCGCTCGCCGTCGCGGGTCTCGATCACAGCGCCAAGCCCGCCACCCGAGTCCCGGAAGGAGCCGTCGGTGGCGAGGTAGAAGTCTCGGTGGTGTGTCCGGGGTGGGTGGGCGATGTGCGGGGTCGGTGACTCGTCGAACAGGTCACGAAGGTCCGGCCGGCCGTGTGCGGCCATACCTCCGGTAGACCGGGGAGGATTGTAAGTGTACTGTCCCCGGCGACCCATGCGAGCCACCCCACAGCACCCGGCAGCCGGCGTGGTGGGCGTGGGCTCGGGCTCACTCCGGGGTGTCACCGAGCAGGGAGACGTCGACGGTCACGGGGCCGGCCGGGGTCTCGACGGTCGCCCGGTCCCGGACGGCGTCGAGCAACCCCCGGCGCCACCGCTCGACGGCGGCCTCGTGGCGGGTCCGGTGGCGTTCGACGGTGTACTCGAGTTCGGGGTCGGCGCGGATGATGTCCTCCGTTTCGGCGGGGGTGGGGTACGACGGCGCGTCGTCGGTGACGAGCGTCCGCGGCGGGATGTGGACCGGTCGGGGCTCGTCGTAACCCTCGGCACCCTCGACGTGCAGGCGGGCGCGCATCCGAGCGCTGAACGGGGGCGTGACCCGGAGGACAGCCGTCCGGCCGGTCGTGCGGTTCGTCTCCAGTGCTGCCACCAGGTCCGACGCCGTCACCGCGACGCCGTCGATAGCTGTCGGGTCCGCCTCGCCCATGCAACCGTCTCGCCGCAGGGGCTCAAAGACGTTCCGGGTCCCGGACCCGGTCGAGGGGAGGGCCACCGGCCGCCCGGAGTGCACCGGAGCCGGGCCGAGCAGTACGCACTTACCCCTCGGGGCCGAGGGGTGGGTGATGGACGACCGACAGCCAGTCGTCGTGGCGGGCGTACGGACCCCACAGGGTCGGGAGGGTGGCGTCTACGCGGACGTCAAAAGCGAGCGTCTCTCGGTCCCGCTGGTGAACGAGCTCCTGGCCCGGACGGGTATCGACCCCACAGACGTCGACGACGTCGCCTGGGGCTGTGCAAAGCAGGTCAAAGAGCACAGCAACAACATGGGCCGGATTATCGCCCTCTGCTCGGAGCTCGGGGAAGGGGTCCCCGGCCGGACGATCGACCGGCTGTGTGCCTCCTCCGCGCAGGCGGTCATGGACGCGAGCAACGCGGTCCGGGCAGGCCAGCGTGACGTCGTGGTCGCCGGTGGCGTCGAACACATGACCCGCGTCGAGCGTGACTGCGGGGTCGACGCCTACGACGGTATCGCCGCCCAGTACGACGCCCGCGACCTGCGGATGGGCCAGACGGCCGAGGAGGTCGCCGAGCGCCATGACATCTCCCGCGAGCGCCAGGACGCCTACGGCGCCCGCAGCCAGCAACGGGCCTGTGAGGCCACCGAGGCGGGACGGTTCGACGAGGAGGTCGTGCCGATCGACACCGGCGACGGGGTAATTGAGGAGGACGAGGGGCTCCGCCCTGGTACCACAGCGGCGAAGATTGCGGGGCTCCCGCCCGCGTTCCGCGAGGACGGGTCAGTCACCGCCGCGAACGCCGCTCAGGTCTCCGACGGCGCGGCCGCGGTCATGGTCACGTCCCGGGCCTACGCCGAGGAACACGACTTGGAGGTCCTCGCGGCGGTCGGTGCCCACGAGGTCGTCGGCGTCGACCCCGAGGTGATGGGGGTCGGTCCCGTTCCCGCCGTCCGACAGCTCTGGGAGCGGACCGGACACGACGCCGAGGACTACGACCTCGTGGAGCTCAACGAGGCCTTCGCCAGTCAGACGCTGTACTGCCAGGACGAACTCGGCTTCGACGACGAGGTGTTCAACGTCAACGGCGGCGCCATCGCCATCGGGCACCCGCTGGGGGCCTCGGGTGCCCGGCTGCCCGTGTCGCTGGTCCACGAACTCCGGCGCCGGGGCGGCGGGCTCGGGCTCTCGACGATGTGTGTCGGCTACGGCCAGGGCGCGGCCATCGAGTTCCGCGTGGAGTGACCGGCTACGCGCCCAGCCACTCGTCGTCGCGCACCTCGTAGCCGTTCGACCGGCAGAACGTCGCTGCCTCCTTGCGCACGCGCCGCGAGCCCGGGAGCGCCCCCTTGTCGCTGATCTTTCCGACGATCCAGTCGGCGATAGCGTCGATCCCCTCGTCATCATCGTCGGCGTCGACCGCCGCGAGCGAGCGGAGGGTCCGCTCGTAGGCCTCGCGTTGGGAGATGTCGAGGCTGACGCCCTGCACCCCCGCGCTCGCCTCCACCACCCGCTTCATCGCCGCGGCGACGGTCGGTCGCTGGACGCGCGCCCGGACCGCGGCCGGCGAGTCGAACGTGACCTCCGTCTCCGGGATCAGGTCCCTGACGGTGTCGGTCCCCGTGGCCGATTCGACGGCACGGTCGCCGACGGCCGCACGGACCTCGGTGCCCGGCGCCGGGAACGACACTGCTTTCAGCCCCTCCTCGATGGGTCGCAGGGCCGACTCCTTGACCGGGGGTTCGGTCTCGTCCATCCGCTCCAGTTCGGTCGCGAGGTCGCGCTCGCGGCGGCGGCGGTCGGCGTCGTTTGCCTGGTCCTCGCGGCCCGCCTTACTGTCTCTCATCCTGAATGTTATGTGTCCAAACAGTATAACCCTGTGCCCGGGGGTGACAGCCGGACCGGGGACAGAGTTATTCACCTCGGCGCGGTGTCACCGCCAATGGACTTCCAACTGAGCGAGGAACAGCGGCTCATCCGCGACCAGATCCGCAGGCTCTGTGCCGACTTCGACGACGACTACTGGCGCAGAAAGGACAGAGACCACGAGTTCGCCTGGGAGTTCTTCGAGGCCTTCGCCGACGACGGCTGGTGTGGCGTCACGATCCCCCGTGAGTACGGTGGTGAGGGCTACGGCGTCCAGGAGGCATCACTGGTCCAGCAGGAGATCGCCCGCTCCGGGGCCGGGATGGCGGGGACCTCAATCACCTCCCATCACGTCTTCAGCGCCGCCCCGCTCGTCGAGTACGGCGACGACGACCACTGTGAGCGGTATCTCCCCGACATCGCCAGCGGCGACGTGATGGTCTGTACGGGTGTCACCGAGCCAAACGCCGGCACAGACACCTCCCGCGTCGAGACCACCGCGGAACGGGACGGCGACGAGTACGTCGTCGACGGCCAGAAGATCTGGACCTCGAAGGCCCAGGAGGCCGACGTTATCATGCTGCTGGCCCGGACGGGCGAGCGCGACCCGGACGACCGGTTTGCCGGTCTCTCGCTGTTTTTCACGGAGTTCAGCCCGAGGATGGACGGGGTCGACGTCAGCGAGATCCAGAAGGCCGGTCGTGGGGCCGCCGACTCAAACGAGGTGTGGTTCGACGGGGTGCGGGTCCCCGCGGCGGACCGTATCGGCGAGGAGGGTGAGGGTTTCCGGTACCTGCTCTCCTTTGCCAACTCCGAGCGGGTCTCCATCGCCGCAAACGCCGTCGGCGTGGGCCAGGCGGCAATCGAGAAGGGGGCGGACTACGCCCGCGAACGGGAGGTCTTCGACGCGCCGATCGGCTCCTACCAGGCGGTCCAACACCCCTTGGCCGAGTCCTGGAGCAAGCTCGAACAGGACGAGTTGATGGTCCGGAAGGCCGCGTGGCTGTACGACACCGACCGCGACGCCGGCGCGGCCGCAAACGCGGTGAAACTGCGCGCCAGCGAGGACTCACTCGAGGCCTGTGAGCGTGCGATGCGCGTCCACGGCGGGATGGGCTACGCCGCCGAGTACGACGTCGAGCGGTACTGGCGCGAGACGATGATCAACGTCATCGCCCCGGTGTCCAACGAGATGGTGAAAAACTACATCGCCTCCCACGTGCTCGACCTGCCGCGGTCGTACTGATACTGCTGGCTGTAACTGTTTGAAGATATCCGCGACCCCGGGGTCGCGAAATTC
>JAQCNN010000269.1 GCA_028275005.1 Salinirussus sp. | reverse complement strand
AGCCCGACACACTCGGCGGCGATGACCAGTCGCTCCTCGTTGAGCCCGTCGAGCATCTGGTAGAAGCCCTCGCCGACCTCGCCGATGACCGCGCTCTCGGGCACCCGGAGCCCCTCGAAGAACATCTCGTAGGAGTGGACGGCGTTGCTGGCGGTCTTGTCGATCTGTTCGACCTGGAGGGCGCTCTGGTCGAAGGCCGCCTCCAGTTCGACGAGGAACATCGTCACGCCGTGAGTGCGCTTGTCGACCTCGCTCCGGGGGGTGGTCCGGGTCATCAGGACGATGTAGTCGCTGGCGTCGACCCGGGAGATCCAGATCTTCTGCCCGTCGATGACGTACTCGTCGCCGTCCTTCTCGGCGGTGGTCTCGATGGAGGTGGAGTCCGACCCGGCGTTTGGCTCGGTCAGCCCGAAGGCCTGGATGGAGGTCTCGCCCGCGGCGACCGCGGGCAGCAGCTCCTCCTTCATCGCCTCGCTGCCGTACTCCACGAGGGGCGCGGAGTTGTAGACCGCGCCGTGGACGGCCTGAGAGGCGCTGAAGCCGCCGCCGCTTGCGGCGATCTCCTCCATGATGACGACCGTCTCCTCGGTGCTCATCCCCGCCCCGCCGTACTCCTCGGGGATGAGCGCACCGAACCAGCCGTTTGCGGCGAGTTCGTCGACGAACTCCTGGGGGTACTCGCCCTGTCTGTCGTGTTCGCGCCAGTAGGCGGCGTCGAAGTCGGCACAGATCTCCTGGACCGAGTCCCGAACGAGTTGTTGCTGTTCGGTCAGCTGAACGGTGTCTCTGTCTACCATCTGAATAGCCGACTCTGGGGCGGCAGCGGTGTTAAATCCCCGCCCCCGGCCGGGCTGTCCGAGGCGCTTCTCGGGGCCGGTCACACCGTGGCGACCATCTCGGCAACGTCCTCGACCGCCGGCAGTGTCGCGAGCCGCTCGTAGAGGGTGGCGACCGCGCCGGCGTCGAGCACCGTCCCGGCACACTCCTCGAACTTCGCGCGAAAGCGCTCCTCGGTGAGGGGGTCGTCGTGTGTTCCGGGCGGGTCTGTCCGGGTGCGCTCGTAGCTCTCGCCGGGCGTTTCGACCCGGACCGTCGCCCCGTGTGCGTCGTAGGCCAGCCCTTCGTCGACGGTGAACCCCACCCGCTCGCGGACGCGCTGGACCGCCGGGTGGTCGACCGCCTCGGGCGCGAACGTGTCGAGCCCGACCCTGTCGCGGACGAGCCCGCTCGCAACAGTGTACTCCATGGAGAACTTCGCCTCCAGCCCCGTCTCCGGGTCCGTGTGATGGAGGGCGTCGGCTGCCCCCTGTGCGGCTGTGACCGAGACCGACTCGACCCGCTCCGGGGCGACCGTCTCGCCGAGTTCGGCCGCCGCCGCGACCGCACTGTGGGTGAAATAACAACACGGGTAGGCCTTGACGTGGACCCCCTCCTCGCGGAGTCGCCAGCGGTCGCCGACGGAGAACGCACCGACCGACTCGGGGCTGTAGAGGTCCCAGAAGCCGCCGTCACCGGTGACCGCACGCGGGTCGGCGGTGAGCCCTTCCCGGGCGAGACGGGCGGCAGTTACGCCCGACCGGGCACACAGGCCGGCGTGCAGCGGCTTCGTCATCGACCCGAAGTTGCGCTTCAGGCCGGCGGGCATCGAGGCCGCGACGGTGAGGGCACGCCTCGTCGTCGCCGCGTCGAGGCCGAGCAGGTGGGCCGCCGCGGCCGCCGCGCCGAAGGTGCCGAAGGTCGCCGTCGCGTGCCACCCGGCCTCGTAGTGGCCGGGGCTGACCGGCTCGGCCACCGCACACGCCGTCTCGAACCCCGCGGCGTAGGCCGCAACGAGGTCTCGCCCGCTCGCCCCGGTCTCGGGCGCCAGCGCGAGCAGTGGCGGAACGAGTGTCACACTCGGGTGGCCGTCCATCGCCCACGAGAGGTCGTCGTAGTCCAGCGCGTGGCCGGCCGTCCCGACGCGTAAGGCCGTTGCTTCGGGCCGGTCGGCGCCCGTGACACCGAGTAACGCCCCCACGTCTGCCCCGCCAGGGTCGACCGCCGCCGCGGCCGTTGCCCGGCGGCCGGCGTTGGCAGTTGTCCCCGCCAGTGTCACCCCGACTGTGTCGGTGACTGCGCGGACGACGGTGTCGACGGCCGCCTCCGGGAGGTCGCCGTACTCCACGCCCGCGACGAACTCGCCGAGCCGTGTCTCCGGCGGTCGTGTCTCCATGCTCACAGCAGGGTCGGCTGCCCACATAAATGTCGGCCGCCGTGTCGACTGTGCCGTGCCCGACCTATTAGACGGGTGGCCCCGAAGCCGGCGGCGAGGCCACACAGTGACCGACGCATACATCACAGGTGTCTCGTCGACCCTCGACCGCGAGTACGACCTCCCAGAGCGGGACCTGGCGCTGCACGCGATACTCCAGGCGCTGGACGGCGCGGGCGCGGAACCGACCGATATCGACGGGCTCTATCTCCCGAAGCCGCGACCCTGGGCCGAGCAGGGCTTTTTTTCGACACTGGTCTCCGACCGGCTCGGCGTCGCCCCCGACCGCCGGTTGGAGGTCTACACCGGCGGCACCAGCGGCGGGAACGCCTTCCACGCCGCCGTTGGCGACGTCCGCGCGGGCCGGGTGGAGACGGCGGTCGTCGCCGCGGTCGAGCGCAACTCCACCATCGACACGGCGGACTACTTCGAGTACATCCTCGACATCTTCGACCGGGAGTTCCAGGCCCCTGCTGGCCCTTCGGTCCCCGGGATCTACGCCCAGAGCCTCCAGCGGTACTGCCACGAGTTCGACGCCGACCGCGAGGCCGTCGCGGCAATCGCCGCGAAAAACCGCTCGAACGCCGCCGGCAATCCGGCCGCGGTCTTTGGCGAGGAGCTGACGGCGGCCGCGGTGCTCGACTCCAGGCCCATCGCCGACCCCCTCCGGCTGCTCGAGTGTCCGACCCCCTGTGACGGGGCGGCAGCACTCGTGCTCACCGCGGGGGCCGGCGGCGGGAGTTCCACGGCACCAGTCCGGGTGAGCGGGGTCGGCGCCGGTCACGCAACCAGCCACCTCCTCGGGGTCCGGGACGGCTCGCTCGCCCGCTTTCCCGCGGTCGGAACGGCCACCGAGGGGGCGCTCGCGGACGCCGGGACGAGCGCAGACGCCGTGGATGTCTTCGAGCCATACGCCCCCTTCCCGCACGTCGAGGCGGTCATCACCGAGGAGCTCGGGCTGTACGAGCCCGGCGATGGGGCGGCGGCCTGCGTCCGCGGCGAGACCGCGGTCGACGGGCCACACCCGGTCAGCCCCTCGGGTGGCTGTCTTGGCCGCGGCCACCCGGCGATGGTGACGCCGCTTTTGAACTACATTGCCGCCGTCGGGCAACTCCGCGGGGAGGCCCCGATACAGGTCCCTGGGGCCGAGCGGGCGCTGACGACCAGCGAGCACGGCCACGTCGACGGTGTCACCGCCACGGTGCTGGAGGTGGACGGATGAGCGACCGCTCGCCGGCGCTCCCGGACGAGCGGTACACACGACGGTTCTGGACGGCACTCGCCGACGGCCGGCTTCTCCTCCACCGGTGTGCGGGCGCGGGGTGTGGACAGGCGTTCTTCCCGCCAGGGCCGGTCTGTCCCCACTGTGGCGGCCGGGACGTCGACTGGACGGCGGTCGACCCGGGTGGCAAGCTCTACTCGTTTACCAGACAGCACGTCACGCCGCCCGGGTTCGACGCCCCGCTGGTGGTTGGCCTGACCGAGCTCGCGGCCGGCCCGCGGCTGCTGACCCCGATTGCGGCCGACTACGGGGCGCTGACGGTCGGGACACCCGTCGAGGTCGTGCCCGCGGCCCCACCAGGCGAGGTCGACCGCGGCGACCTCGCCGACTACCCGTACTTCGAGGCGGTGCCCGTCGAACCGGAGTGAGGCCGCCCCGACAGTCTCACCCCAGCAGGTCCCGCGCAGTCCGCTTCAGAACGCCGAGTGCGGTCGCCGCCCCGTCGAGGTCGGTGTGTTCGTCGACGGTGTGGGCCTGGTCGAGCGGGCCAGGGCCCCAGGTGACCGCCTCGATCCCAAAGTCGTTGACGAAGTTGCGGACGTCGGTCGACGCGGTGACACCCCACGGCTCGTCCGGGACGCCGGCGGCCTCGTGGCTGTGGGTCCGTAGCCGCTCCGCGAGGTGGCTGTCGGCGGGGACCGCCGCGGACTCGTAGGTCCGGGTGCGCTCCCAACTGGTCGTGACCCCGGACTCGGCCTCCACCTCGGCGAGGAGAGTGTCGACCTCGTCGTCGACCTCGTCGGCGGACTCGCCGGGGAGGAATCGGCGGTCGACGACCAGCGTTGCCCGCTCGGGGACGACGTTCTCCTTCGTGCCCGCCTCGAAGCCCGTGACCGTCGCGTACGCCTGCCCGAGCAGGTCGTGTTCGCGCTCGCGGACGCGGCTGTCGTAGGCACCCAGCGCCTCGAGCACCGGCTCGGCGTTCAGGACGGCGTTCGAGCCCTGGTCGGGCCGGCTGGCGTGTGAGGGGTCGCCCTCGACGGTGATCTCGTACCAGGCAAGCCCCTTCTCGCTGGTGGCCGTCCGCATCTCCGTCGGCTCGAGGACAACACCGTAGTCCCCGTCGTAGCCCCGCTCCAGCAGGGTCTTGGTGCCCGGCTCGGCGGTCTCCTCGCCCATCACGGCCTGGACCACGAGTGACCCCTCCAAGTCGCCCGACTCCAGCTCCTCGGCGAGGTCGGCGGCGGTCAACATCGCGACCGCGACACCCGTCTTCATGTCGGCGCTCCCGCGGCCGTGGAGCGTGCTCCCCTCGATATCGCCGCCGTAGGGGTCACGACTCCAGCTCCCGTGGTCCCCGGCCGGGACGACGTCGATGTGACCGTTGAGGACGAGCGTCGGGTCACCGCTGCCGACGGTGGCGGCGACCTGCGGGCGGTCCTCGTCGGGCTCGCGCACCAGGTCGGCCTCGATGTTGCGCTCGGTGAACCACTCGTGGATGTACTCCGCACAGGCGCGCTCGTTACCCGGCGGGTTCTCGGTCTCGATGCCGACGAGGTCGGCTGCCAGACTGTCGAGTTCGGCTGGTCGGTCTCCCATTGTACGGTACAGATTATCACGGTGGTACAGAAAGGTTGGCACTGTCCGCCCGGTGGCCCCGTACCCTGCGGCCCGTCCCCCCGGTGTGTGGTGCCAGCCCTGCAACACACCCTCGGCGTGTGGCTTATACCGACTGCCGCCGAACGCTTCCTCGCGTCTGTCACCACAAGCGG
>JAQCNN010000266.1 GCA_028275005.1 Salinirussus sp. | reverse complement strand
CTGCGGACCAACGAGGGCCAGGCCGCCGGCTCCGGCGAGGGCTACGGCGCGGACAACGCCTTCCGGGTCGCACTCGACAAACTGGAGCGAAACGTCCTCGAACTGAAAGGCGTCCGGGCCGACGAGGAGTACCGTGGCCAACTCCTGCGGAAACTTGGTGAACTCTAAGTCCACCTTTTTAACGCTCGGGTTCGCCTCCGGCGAACCGCTCGCGGCAAAAACATGGGTGAAAAAGGCTCGCCGCTCACTTCGTTTGCGGCGAGTAAACTGCCTCGCTTTGTGGCCGGAGTACGTCCGGGTTCAAGAATGACCGGAGGTCCCCCTCTGCTCGGCGGATGGTGGGGTCCGACGGCTACTGTGTCTCGCCCTCTACTGTGTCGTTTTCACACAGACTGGCCCGTTATTTTCTACGACCAATCAATTGGCTTGAACGTTAGCTACGTGGTGCGAATGTGCCGCTGACATTCCTGACATACCTCGTAGATATTCTGAAAGCCGTGCAAGATAGAGGGCGCGTATCTTACATATAGGTCATACTGAGATCAGCGTTTTTTATGGTCACAAGTAGAGACCGATTCCACGACCCATAGAAGAAATAAGAAGTCTGTGCGAACTAAAAACATACATTATTCTGAAAAAGATTTTTTTTATTGGCAGCTGTTAACACATCACGCTGAGACCTATCAATGCATGCCTCGGCATCAAACAGGAATAAATACAACGATGAGCCAGGAACTGGACATTCAGGATGTCTCGGTGGTGTACAGTGCTCCGAATTGGAGAATCACCAAAAAAAATATTGCTGTCGCAACGGGGGTAACAGGCGACGGCCGACACGTCCAAGGTATTGGTACAAATCGATGGTCGGGTGATACAGCGATAGATGAGGCCATCGAAGATACCAGAGAAAACGCCAGGAGTGGGTTTTCGTTTAATATCACTGTTTTAGAGGGGGGATACGCAAATGTTCGGATCGAATTTTTGGACGAACAAGGTGTCACCCGAACAAAGGGTGCAAGGCGGGGATTAACCAAAAACAGGAGGGTCGAAATTAATGCTTCAAAAAACGGCCGGAGTGTGACTGCGGATGTGGACCAAAGCGGATTTTCTTGGGCAGATGTCGGATGGCGTCAGAGAGGTTGGTCGAGACTGCTCAAAGATGCATTGGATTCCGCCGAATCGAGACTTGATCGCGTTGGGACTACCGCAGTGTAGGCGTCGCACCCGAGCATTCAATTCAGTATTCTTGTTGACTCTCCTGTCTGTGTCTACCGTATTAGTAGATGTAATCTCTACATCTTGCACGCCGCACTTGACAGGGACTGGGTAGGTCGCTGACCAAAGTCCGATATCGTCCCTCCGTGTGCAACGCCGCTTTTATTATAAACTCCGTACGAGTGGAGCCGACAGCGCAATTTCTCTCAGGGAATTAAGTATCCGCGCGAGCGACGCGAGCGCGGTTCACCGCGAGCGCTCTACCGAGCGCGAGCGGCCTCTTTGACCACGTTTTTACAAGGAGCGGTGCGCGACCGAATGGAGTGCACCCGACGTGGTTGAAAAACGCTCCGCGTCTTTCGTCATCACGAGAGCGCGAAGCGCTCTCGACCGAAAGTAAAAACTGGGGTTACTGAAACCCGATCCGGCCGCCGCGGGTCCGGGGTTCGGGGCCGGTGCCGCCGCGGAACTCCTCCTCGACCTGCTCGTAGTACTCCCGGATCTCGTCGGTCAGCGTCGGCCGGACGTTCTCCATTGCCTTCCGGAAGTGACGCATGCCGACGCCGGTTGCCTCGTCGTCCTCGCGCAGGGCCTCGATGGCCCCCTCGCGGGCGATCGACTCGAGGTCGGAGCCGACGTAGCCGCCGGTGCGCTCGGCGAGTTCGCGCAGGCTGACGTCCGGAGCGAGCGGCGTGTCACCGGTGTGGATCTTGAGGATCTGCTCGCGACCCTCGGTGTCGGGCTCGCCGATCATGACCAGACGGTCGAACCGTCCCGAGCGGATGAGCGCCGGGTCGATCATGTCCGGCCGGTTCGTTGCGCCGATCACCATCACGTTCTCCATCTCCTCGAGCCCGTCCATCTCCGTCAGCAACTGGTTGACGACGCGCTCGGAGACGTTCGAACCCGTCTCGCCGCCCCGCGCCGGGGCCAGCGAGTCGAGTTCGTCGAAGAAGATGACCGTCGGCGCGACCTGCCGGGCCTTTCGGAAGGTCTGCCTAATAGCCTTCTCGGACTCACCGACCCACTTGGAGAGTAGCTGTGGCCCCCGCACCGAGATGAAGTTGGCGTCGGTCTCGTTGGCGACGGCCTTTGCCATCAGCGTCTTGCCGGTGCCGGGCGGGCCGTACAGCAGGACACCGGCCGGCGGCTCGACGCCGAGGCGCTCGAACTTCCCGGGGGAGGTCATCGGCCACTCGACGGACTCCTGGACGTTCGCCTTTGCGTCGTCCAGCCCGCCGACGTCGTCCCAGGAGACCTTCGGTAGCTCGACGAGCACCTCGCGCATGGCGCTGGGACTCACCTCGCTGAGCGCACCGCGGAAGTCGTCGCGTTTGATGATCATCCGGTCGATGAGACTCGGCGGGATATCCTCCCTGTCGAGGTCGATCTCCGGGAGGTAGCGCCGCAGTGCCTTCATCGCGGCCTCCTTCGTCAGGCTCTCGATGTCCGCGCCGACAAAGCCGTGGGTGTCCTCGGAGAGTTCGGGCAGGGAGACGTCGTCCGAGAGGGGCATCCCCCGGGTGTGGATCTGGAGGATCTCCTCGCGGCCGGTCTCGTCGGGGACGCCGATCTCGATCTCGCGGTCAAATCTGCCCGGCCGGCGCAGAGCAGGGTCGACACTGTCGACCCGGTTGGTCGCGCCGATGACCACAACCTGCCCGCGGGACTCGAGCCCGTCCATCATCGTCAGTAGCTGGGCAACCACCCGGCGCTCCACCTCGCCGGTGACGTCCTCGCGCTTTGGCGCGATAGAGTCGAGTTCGTCGATAAAGATGATCGAGGGTGACTCCTCGGTGGCGTCCTCGAAGATCTCCCGGAGCTGTTGCTCGGACTCGCCGTAGTACTTGGAGATGATCTCGGGGCCGGCAATGGAGAAGAAACTGGCAGAGGTCTCGTTTGCCACGGCCTTTGCCAGCAGCGTCTTGCCGGTGCCGGGTGGGCCGTGTAACAGCACCCCCTGTGGCGGCTCGATCCCGAGTTTCTTGAAGATCTGCGGGTGCTTCATCGGGAGCTCGACCATCTCCCGGACTCGCTGGATCTCGCCCTGGAGGCCGCCGATATCCTCGTAGGTGATCCCACTGCCGGTCTTCTCGAATCCGGAGATGGGCTCCTCTCGGAGTTCGACCTCGGTGTCCTCGGTGATGAGGACAACGCCCTCCGGTTCGGTCTCGACCGCGATGAGCGGGATCGCCTGCCCGGGCGAGCGCATGAACGGGTGGTTCGTCGATGACATTACGGGGACGATGTCGCGCTCGACGACCGGTCGCTTGAGGATCTGGCGTTTGACCATCCCCGCGGCGTCGGAGCCGAACTGGACGCTCGCCTCCTCGGGTGGCGCGAGGACGAGCGTGTCGGCCTTCTCGGCGTCGGCTTTGCGGATCTCGACGCGTTCGCCGATCCCGACGTCGGCGTTCTGTCGGGTGAACCCGTCGATTCGCACGGTGTCAGTGTTCCAGTCCTGTCGGTCGGCCCGCCAGACCTTCGCCGCGGTCCGGTCAGCCCCCTCGATCTCGATGATATCCCCCGGTGAGAGTTTGAGATGCAGGAGAGTGTCGGGGTCGAGCCTGGCGATGCCACGCCCCGAGTCGTTGGGATACGCCTTTGCCACCTCTAGTTGGACTTCATTCATTGGTCTCTGGGATGTGTTCACAGTCGGCCCTGGCGGGAAATATGCCTTTTGTTACCGGCGGGGCCGAGGGGGACCAGAACCGGCCGGTCGAACAGATTGATAACCCTGTCGGCGCAACAGCGTGGTATGGTCTTTTTAGTGCCGTACGATGGCTCCGCGAGTTCCGAGGCGGCGCTCGCCCGGGCGGTCGAACACGGCGCCGCGCTCGGCGAGTCGGTGGTCGCGGTCAGCTTTGTCCCGACCGGTGATACCTACGCCCAGCGGCGCCGGTGGGTCGAACCCGACGAGAACTTTGCCGTCGAAGCCGCGAGCGCGGACCTCAAGCGCAAGATCGAGGAGGCCACCGACGACGCCGAGCGACAGTTCAGCGAGCCGGGCGCCGAGTCCCCGGGCGACGGCATCTCCGGCCAGGTCCGCCAGACCGCCGTCGATGTCGACGCCAGCGTCGTCTTCGTCGGCACCGGAACCCCCGGGGACGGGGAGGGTGCGGGCGACGGCGCCGCCGACGGCGACCGGATGACGACCCCCTTCGGCTCGGTCGACACCGAGGCCCCCTACGACCTCCATCTCGTGCGCCGGGGCTAACCGGCCGGCAAGGCTCTTGTCCCGGCCTCCCCTCGGGGCGACCATGCGAACGCTCGCCTTCGACGGCCGGATGGGTGCCAGCGGGGACATGCTCCTCGGCTCGCTGCTCGCCGCCGGGGCCGACCCGGACGCGCTGGCCCCCGTCGAGGACGCCCTCGACGTCCGCTACCGGCCCCGCGAGGTAACGAAAGCCGGTATCGGCGCCACCGCCGTCGACGTGTTGCTGACCGACGAGGCCGACGACGAGGGTCAGGAGGCGGGTGACGACCACGGGCACAGTCACGACCACGACCACACACACGCGGAGGGGCACGGCCCGACACGCACGTACCCGGAGGTGGTCGAGGTCGTCGAGGGGCTGGGCCTGCCGCCGGCCGTCGAGGGCCGGGCGCTGGCGATATTCGAACGACTCGGCGAGGCGGAGGCGGCGGTCCACGGGACCGACCTCGAGGGGACACACTTCCACGAGGTCGGAGCCGACGACGCTATCGCGGACATCGTCGGGGTCTCACTACTGGCCGCGGACCTGGGTGTCGACCGGGCGGTGACGACACCACTGGCTACCGGCGGCGGCGAGGTCTCGACGAGCCACGGCAGCTACCCGGTCCCGGTGCCAGCGGTCGTCGAACTCGCCGAGGGCGCCGCGTGGTCGCTCCAGGGCGGACCCGTGGAGGCGGAGCTGCTCACGCCGACCGGGGCGGCAATCCTCGCCGAACTCGCCGCGGGGGTCGACTCACTGCCGTCGCTACGGGTCGGGACCTCCGGCTACGGCGCGGGCGGTTACGACTTTCCCGACCGGCCGAACGTCCTCCGGGCGGTGGTCGGCGAGACGGAGCGGCTCCGCCGGGACGCTATCACGGTCCTGGAGACGAACCTCGACGACGCCTCCCCGGAGGTGCTCGGCGGGCTCCAGGAGACGCTCGTCGAGGCCGGCGCCCGGGACGTCTCGGTCGTCCCGCTCACGATGAAGAAAGCGCGGCCGGGTCACCTGGTGAAGGTCGTCGTCAAACCCGAGGATGCGGAGCGGGTCGCACGCCGACTGGCCGAGGAGACCGGGACCCTCGGTGTGCGCGAACACGGGACGGGCCACCGGTTCGTCGCCGACCGCGAACTCGTCACCGCGACCGTCGCGGTGGACGGGGACCGTCTCGAGGTCGGTGTCAAGCTGGCACGCGCCGGAGGTCGCGACAGCGGCGGAGCCGACGCGACCGACGCCGGGGCGGTCTTCGACGTCAGCGCGGAGTACGACGACGCCCTGGCGGTCGCGCGGGAGACCGGCCTGCCGGTCCGGGACGTGCTCCGCCGCGCCGAGGCCACGGTCAGGGGTGGACACGCTGACCGGCTGGTCCACATCGTCGAGGGTAACGAGTACCGGAGTGACGCGGCCAACGGGGAGTACTGCCCGCCGTCCCTGTCCGAGGAGGGGTTCATCCACTGCTCGACACCGAGCCAGGTCGTCGGGGTCGCCCAGTACAACTACCCCGACGCCGCGGACCCTCGACTGCTGGTCATCGACCCCGCCGAGGTCACCCCCGAGATCCGGTACGAGGAGAGCGCCAACGGTGGCTTCGCGCACATCTACGGGCCGCTGAACGTCGACGCGGTCGTCGAGACCCTCGAGTTCCCCCGCGAGGGCGGCCGGTACGTCCTGCCAGAGCGACTGGGGGGTGGCTGAGCCGCTCAGGCGGCGTCGGTGTCGTCGGCGTGTTCGGCGAGGGCCTCCTCGATGGAGAGGTCGCCGGCCGCCACCCGCCGGGCGAGGTCGGCGTCGATCGCGCGGTTGGTCTCGCTCTGCTCCCGGGAGCGGTCCTGGATCCGCGTGAGCTCGCCTGCCGTCGGCTCGACCTCGCGGCCATCGACGCGTTCACCCTCGCGGCGGGCGATATTGACCGCCGCGAGTACGTCCCCCATCCCGCGGGCACCGGTCCCGAGATAGGGCGTCGTCCCGGACTCGTCGACCAGCTCGACGGCCACCTCGGGCAGGTCGTCGAGCAGCCGTGCACCCACCAGCCGCGCGCCGTCGCCGACGCGCACGAGCGGGCTCGTGGCGTCGGCCACCTCCCCACGGACGACCTCGGCAACCCGCTGTGCGGGCACCTGGAAGGCGGCGGTGACAGTGTCACCCTCTAACACCGCAATCCCGGGACGCTCACCCGGGTCGACCCCTACGACCGTCCGGCCCTCACCGTCACGGAGTGTGGCCGCGACGGCATCGACGGCCGCCCGGGGGTCCCCGGGCTCGGCCTCGACGACCGCCACGTCACCCGTCTCCGGGGCCGTCCTCTCGTCGTCGGTGCCACGAACCAGCACCGTTGCCCGCTCGGGCAGGTCGTCGCCGGGTTCGACGGTCGTGAACGCCACGCCCCGCTCCCGGAGCGCGGTCACCACCTCGTGGTAGAGCTCGAAGTCCGCCGTCGCGACGACGATCACGGCCGGTGTAGGCGAGCCCCACACTTAGCGGATGCGGCGCCGGCCGCCGCTGTCGGGGTCGTGTCGCCCCGTACTGGCCCGTCCGGAGCGGGCCGGTGAGACGGGGCCTTTTACCCGAAGGTGGCCCAATCACGGGGTGTGACAGAACCCATCCCGACCGGCTGCGGTCCAATCGACGACCTCCTTGGCGGGGGGTTCGAGCGTGGCGCCGTCACACAGGTGTACGGCCCGCCGGCCGCCGGCAAGACGAACGTCGTGCTCTCGGCGGCCATGGAGGCCGCACGCGCCGGCAGCTCGACACTCTTCATCGACACCGAGGGGGTGTCGGCCGACCGGATGGAGCAACTCGCCGCGGCCCACGCCGGCCCGGACCAGACTGTCGACGACCTCGCGGGCCGGCTGATCATCAGCGAGGCGCTGTCCTTCGACCAGCAGAGCGAGGCCGTGCAGGATGCCGCCGACGTCGCCGGCAAGGTCGACCTCGTGGTGCTCGACAGCGCAACCGGGTTCTACCGGCTGGAACGGACCGAACAGGCCGAGGGGGAGGCCCTGCGGGCGGTCGCCCGACAGGTCACCCACCTGCTCTCACTCGCCCGGCGACACGACCTCGCCGTTGCCCTCACGAACCAGGTGTTCACCGACCCCGAGTCCGACGCCGCACGCGCGCTCGGCGGGCACACCCTGGACCACTGGTCGGCGGTCATCCTCCGGCTCGACCGCTTTCGCGGGGGGAACCGGCGGGCGACCCTGGAGAAACACCGGAGCCGCGAGGCCGGCGCAAAGGCGGGATTCAAGATCACGGGCACGGGGCTCGCCGATGCCGAGCGGCCGTAACCGCTCAGTAGAGCAGGTCGGCGTCGTTTTCGGCCATGTAGAGCGTGCGCGCGGCGATGTTGACAGCGTGGTCGCCGACCCGCTCGAGGTCACGGATCGTCAACAGGAGCCGGTGGACGTCCTGCATCAACTGCTCGACCTCGCTGTCGCTGTCGATATCCTCCTGCTCGATGAGGTTGCGGGCGACCGTCTCGGAGGCGCGCTCACAGAGCTCGTCGACCCGGTCGTCGTCGTCGGCGATCCGGTAGCAGGCCTCGACCTCCTCGTCGGCGTAGGCTACCATCGCCCGCTCGACCATTCGGGTGACGTCCTCGCCGATCTCCTGGACGTCGACGTCCGGGTAGACGTCCTGTTCGGCCTCCAGGGTGTAGTCGCCGAGGTTCGTCGCGAGGTCGGCGACCCGCTCGAGGTCGGTGATGATCTTGAAGGAGGCGGCGATGAACCGCAGGTCGCCGGCGACGGGCTGCTGGAGCGCGAGCAGGTCGATACACTCCCCCTCGAGCTCCAGGTACAGTTCGTTGACCTCGTCGTCGCCCTCGATGACTGCCCAGGCGAGCTCCTCCTCCTTGCTCTGGAGCGCGTCCAACCCCAGCCGCAGACGCTCGAGAACGACCTCACTCATGTAGAGGACGTCCTCGCGCAGGCCAGCGAGGCGCTCCTGGTACTCCTGCCGTGGCATGGACACGGCTTCCTGCTGACAGCACATAACGGTTCGTATGACGGGTGTCGGCCGCCGACACCGGGCCCGGCCTGGGTCACCACCACAGCACAGTCCGTCACGGCTGGTCCTCCCCTATATAGGTGGCCCGTCGCCGTCGCCCTGCCCGAACCGGAGAGGCCCGGCACCCGGAAACCGAGGCTCGACGAGGGGTCGCCACCGGCGCTCTGTTGCTCTGGAGCCGCCAGCGTGCCCCGTCTCCGCCCTGCTGTGGTGTCCCGACCGTCGTAAATACGTCTTCTCTAACTCGTATATATAGATTTGCCTAACTTTATTATCCCCCTGGGCTGAACAGTGGTGTATGGAGACACGCAAGGTGCAGGTCACAGGTGGGTCGACGTACACCGTCTCCCTGCCGAAGGACTGGGCGACGGACAACGACGTCGAGGCCGGCAGTGTCGTGGAGTTTCACTCCGAGGAGGACCTCCTGTTGCTCTCCCCGCGCCGGGAGGAGGAACGCACAGAGGGCACTCTCGACATCACCGGCTTGGAGGACAAATACGAGCTCACGCGTGCCGTAATGACGATGTACGTCAGCGGGTTCGACGTCATCAGACTGGAGACCACACGCATCACGGCCGCCCAGCGACGGGTCATCCGGGAGGCCACCCAGGGTCTCGTCGGACTGGAGGTGATCGAGGAGACCTCCGAACGGGTGGT
>JAQCNN010000262.1 GCA_028275005.1 Salinirussus sp. | reverse complement strand
TGCTGTAAGGTCGTAAAGTTATTGTTCACTTGAGCGGAGATACTGGCGATGGGGTCGCCGTTGGGTGGGGTCCGCGAGAGACAGAGGCTCCTGTGGGGAGCGGCTGTGCTGTTCTACGGTGTCGGTGACGCTGTGACGACGATTGCCGGGCTTCGGGCGGACTCGGCGGCGGAGGCGGGGCCGCTCGCGCTCTTCGCGCTCGCAGGCGGCGGGGTCGCCGGGTTTCTCCTGGCGAAACTGCTGTTCATCGGCGTCTGTTTCGCCCTCTGGAGGGCGGTTCAGACGCCCGGCCGGGTCGCAGTCCCGCTCGCGCTGGCCGTCGCCGGCGTTCTCGTCACGGCCTGGAACCTCACCGTTCTCGCCGGGTGAGACCGCCACGTCCCGGTGGCTCGCTCAGTCGTCGGCGTCGGCGACCCTGGCACCGCCAACACGCCGCTGTAGAAAGTCATCGAGCAGCCGGAACATCCGGAGTTTCTGTGCCTGGTCGGAGGAGGCGTGGCCCTCCGCGCCGAGTTCGCGGTACTCGAAGTCACCCGTCGCGCCTTCCTCGTAACCGAGTCCTTCCAGCGCCTCCCGGAAGAGACGTGCCTGGGAGACCGGAACACGGCGGTCGTTGACCCCGTGGACCATCAGCAGGGGTGCCGCGAGGTTCTCGGCGTGGGTGACCGGCGACCGCTCCTCGTAGCGGTCGGGGTGTGCCTCGGGTGTCCCGAGGTACTTCTCCATCAGCTCCGTCCGGTAGTGGGGCATCGTGTTCTCGAACTGGTCGACGAGGTCGGTCAGCCCGATCCACGCCACACCGGCGTCGTAGAGGTCCGGGTACTGGACCAGTTGCCAGTACGCCGAGTAGCCGCCGTAGGAGCCGCCGAAGACGGCGATACGGTCCTCGTCAAGCCAGTCGTACTCCCCGAGGACGTGCTCGGTCGCAGTCACGATGTCGCCCTGCTCGGCCCCACCCCAGTCCTCGTCGAGCGCGCGGACGAACTCCCGGCCGCGTCCCGTCGACCCGCGGTAGTTCACCTGTAACACCGAGAACCCGCGGGCGGCGAGCACCTGAGTGTAGAGGTCGAATCGCTTCTCGTCGCGGGCCCGTGGGCCCCCGTGGGGGTTGACCACCAGCGGCGAGGGCCGCTCTCCGGAGTCGTACAGCAGCGCGCCGATCTCCAGCCCCTCGGCGGGGTCGTGCTCGACGGCGGCCTGCCGGGTCTCGGGCACGCCGTCGGAGTGGACGGTGAAGTACTCCGCGTCGGCAAAGTCGGCGGGCTCGAAGGGGCCGTACTCGGGCTCGACCAGGGTCTCGGACTCGTCGGAGGCCAGGTCGTAGGCCAGCAGTGTCGACCGGGTCGTCGGCGTGGTCTGAGAGAGGATCACCCGGTCCTCCCCGATGACGCTTTCGCCGGCCATCCCGAACGCCGCGGCACCCGCCGGGAGGTCGAACTCCCGGCCCTCGCCGCTCTCGAGGTCGTAGACGAGAGGAACCGTCAGCGCGTCGCGGGTCCGGGTCCCGACCACGCGCTCCCCGTCGGGGGTGAACGCCTCGGGGGCCTCCTCGTAGTCGCCGTCGCCGAGCCACTGGACGGTGTCGGCCGCGAGGTCGTAGACGCCGACCCGTCCGAGGTCGGCGCTGTTGTCCGCGAGCAGCAGCCGGTCGCCGTCGGGACCCCAGTCGACGGGGGTAGTCTCGGCACCCAGGTCGCCGACATCGAGCACGCGGGGGTTCGAGCCGTCGGCGTCTGCCACGTAGGCGTCACGGTTGTCGAAGTCGTCGGTCTCGTTGGTGGCGTAGGCCACCCGGTCGCCACTCGGCGAGAGTGTCCCGGCCCACACCGCCCGCTCGTAGTCGGTGAGCTTCGCCGTCTCGCCGCTCTCCAGGTCGTGTCCGAAGAGGTTGAGCTGGCCGTCCCGGTTCGAGCCCAGAAGCAGTGTGTCCTCGGCGGCCTCCACGACGGAGGTCTGGCCGTCCATCTCGACGACCGGCTCGACACGCCCGTCACGGTCGACCGCGTAGACGTCGTTTTGTTCGTCGCCGGCGTCGTCGAGGTGGAAGTAGACCCGGTCGCCGCCCTCGTCCCAGTCGAGGTGCCAGCGGGCGTTCCGGGGGACCTCGCCGTCGCTCCACTGCTCGAGTTCGCCCGTCTCGACGTCCAGCACGTGGAGTTCGTTGCGGCCCGTGACGTCGTAGTACAGCGCGACCTCGCTGCCGTCTGGCGAGGCGGTCGCGTGGGCCATCGTCGGCAGCCCGGCGAGCTCCTCGAGGACGTTGTCCACGTCGTGCATACCACCGCTTTTGCTCGCACGACAGTTGAACGTTTCCAGGTCCGCCCGACCCCCGACAGCCCGGTGATCGGCCGGAGTGTGGGGCTCTCACTCCCGGAGTCCGTTCCTGATGACCGCGCTCGTCCGCGCCAGTGTCTCGCCCGTCACGCGCCGGCGGTCGAACCACTCGCGGGCCGCCGACAGCACACGGTCGTTACCCTCGAAGGAAATCGGATAGGAGACGTCGGTCAGGGCGAGTGGCTCGGCGGGTGCCGGCGGTACGCCCTCCGGACCCGAGAGCGGCGCCGGCGAGAGGACCCGTTCGAGACGGGCCTCTGCGGAGCCGTCACTGCCGCTGGATCGCCCGGCGGGGCCTGCTGACCCCGCCTCGTGAGCACACTCGGCGACCACCGAGACGACCCGGCGGACGAGCTGGCGGGGGAACCCGTCCGCACGGAGTCGGATACGGAGGAAGTCACCATCGCGTTCGAGCCCCGCCTCGATATCTCGGACGGTCCCCTCGTCGTCGGGTGTGAGGTTGTGGAAGTCGTGCTCGCCGGAGAGGGCTGTGAGCGCCTCGCGGGCGCGGGTCTCACTGGCTGCACCGGGCGGTGCGTGCAGGTGGTAGGTGTACGCCCGGGCCGTGGCGTCGTGGGTGGCGTGGAAGCCGGCGGGTGCCGGGGTGTCGGCCCACACCCACACGTCCGCGGGCAGTTCGCTGCTAAAGGCGGCCGGTGACAGCCACGTCGGCGCGTCGAAGGCCACGGTCTGGGCGAGCGCCGACACCCCGGCGTCGGTCCGACCGGCCGCTGCCCACCCAGGGGGTGTCCCGTCCGCCGGGCAGACGTCGAGCGCCCGGAGCGCGTCGAGCAGGGCGTCCTCGACGGTCTGCACGTCGGGTTGGCGCTGGAAGCCGTGGTAGGCCCGGCCGTCGTAGGCGACCCGGTAGGCCCGTCGGGCGGTGTCCGCACGCCCCGAGTGGTCGTGGTCAGCCATCTCACTCCAGCAGCGACTCGCCGGTCATCGTCGACGGTTTGCTGAGCCCTGCGAGTTCGAGCACCGTCGGCGCGACGTCGGCGAGTGTCCCACCCGGCCGGATACGGTGGCCCCCGTCGGTCCCGTCGGGTGCCAGGGAGACGACGGGGACGGGGTTGGTCGTGTGGGCGGTGTGTGGCGCCTCTGCTGTCCCCATCTCGTCGGCGTTGCCGTGGTCGGCCGTCAGGACGACGTGGGCACCCGCCGCCTGCATTGCGTCGACCAGCCGCGCCAGCTGTGTGTCGACGGCCTCGACGGCGGTGACTGCGGCCTCGAAGTCGCCGGTGTGACCGACCATATCGGCGTTGGCGTAGTTGACCACCGCGGTGTCAGGGTCAGCACGGTCGATGACGGCGAGCGCCCGGTCTGTCACCGTCGGTGCGCTCATCGCCGGCTGCTGGTCGTAGGTCGGGACGTCGGGGCTCTCGACGATCTCCCGGGTCTCGCCGGGGAACGCGACCTCCCGGCCGCCGTTGAGGAAGTAGGTGACGTGGGCGTGTTTCTCTGTCTCCGCGAGCCGGAGCTGTGTCCGGCCGGCCGCCGCGAGTACCTCACCGAGGGTGTCCTCGGGCGCGTTCGGCGACACGACGACAGGGAGGTCGAAGGTCCGGTCGTACTCGGTCATCGTCACCAGCTCCACCGCGGGCGGGTCGGTCGGATGGGTCCAGTCGGGCTCGATGTCGGCGAGCATCCGGGTGAGCTGGCGGGCCCGGTCAGCCCGGAAGTTACAGCAGATCGCGCCGTCGCCGTCGGCGAGTTCGGGGCCGCCCTCAACGAGTGTGGGCTCGACGAACTCGTCGGTCTCGCCCCGGTCGTAGGCGGCCTCGATAGCCCCGACGGCCGAGGGCGCCACGTGGTCGGCCTCGCGGTCGACGACCGCCCGGTAGGCGCGGTGGGTCCGCCCCCAGTTCTCGTCTCTGTCCATCGCGTAGTAGCGGCCACAGACCGTCGCGACCCGCCCGCCGACCCCCTCGACGTGGCGCTCCAAGTCGTCGAGAAAGTCGACACCGCGTTTCGGCGCGGTGTCCCGGCCGTCGGTGAAGGCGTGGACGACCGGCTCCAGGCCGGCCTCGGACACCAGGTCGGCCAACGCGTGGAGGTGGGCCTGAAAGGAGTGGACCCCGCCGTCACTGACCAGTCCGAGGAGGTGGACCCGGCCGTTGCCGGCGGCGGCGTGTGCAAGTGCCCCCCGGATAGCCGGGTTCTCGTCGAGCGGTGGGTCGGCTACTGCGTCGGGTTCCGCCTCGCCCCGCCAGGCGTCGATGGCGTCCGTGACCCGGGTGGACTCCTGGGTGACGACGCGGCCGGCACCGATATTGAGGTGCCCGACCTCGCTGTTACCCATCTGCCCCGCCGGAAGCCCGACACGCCGGCCGTGGGTTTCGAGTGTGCCGTCCGCGCCCGCCGCCCGGTAGCGGTCGACGGTCGGCGTGTCGGCGGCCGCCACCGCGTCCCGCTCCGGGTCGGGGTTCAACCCCCATCCGTCCAGAATGACCAGCCCGACGTCCATACCCTCCCCTCGGCGCCGGGGCCTACGACGCTTTCGGAAGTCCGCGCTCTGTGGTGGCACACTCCACGCGAGCCGGTTCATACTGCTGGCTGTAACTGGTTGAAGCTATCCGCGACCCCGGGGTCGCGAAATTCGTTACAGACTCACAGCCGGCAGTATCAGTGGACCAGTGTCCGACGGGACGTGCAGAACGCTCCGGCGCCGCTCGGGACTCGCGGCCCCGCTGTGCCGAGCCCGGCCGAGCTACCCGGTCCACGCGCGTCGGAACCGTTTTGTGACCGACGGGCGCATCCGGGCGCATGCAACCGTTCACCGACGTCGACGTCCTCGACCTGACACAGTCCATCGCCGGCCCGGCCTGCACCCAGCGGCTGGCGACCCTCGGCGCCAACGTCGTCAAGGTCGAACCCCCGGATGGCGACGCCTTTCGGGACCTCATCGGCGGGTCGATGTTCGCGACGTTCAACACCGACGGCAAGCGCAGCCTCGCGGTCGACCTCAAAAGCGAGGAGGGTCGGGACCTGGTCCAGGAGCTCGCTCACAGCGCCGACGTCGTCGTCGAGTCCTTCCGGCCCGGCGTCACCGAAAAGTTCGGCCTCGACTACGACACCGTCAGCGAGCACAACCCCGAGGTGGTCTACACCTCCGTCACCGGCTTCGGTCAGGACGGGCCCTACGCCGACTTTCCTGCCTACGACCCCGTGATCCAGGCGATGAGCGGGCTGATGTCCGTCATCGGCTACCCGGACCGCCCGCCGGTTCGGGTCGGCGCGAGCGTCATCGACTGTGCGACCGGCGCCAACGCCGCCTTCATGACGTCGGCGGCGCTGCACGAGGCCGAGCGGACCGGCGAAGGGGCCCACGTCGACATCTCCCTGTTCGACGTGGCCGCGGGCTGGATGGGCTACTGGGCCGCAAAGTACGCCGAGACGGGCGAGGTGGCGACCCGCCACGGCACCACCTTCGGCGGCCTCTCGCCGAACGACATTTACCACGCCACCGGCGACGAGCCGTTCTATCTGTGTGCGGTCAACGACATGCTCTACGAGCGAACCGTCCGGGCCATCGGCCGCGAGGACCTGCTCGAGGACCCCCGCTTCGAGACAAACGCCGACCGTGACGACCACGACGACGAACTCCGGGCGGAACTCGAGGCGACCTTCCGGGAGTACGACCGCGACGAACTGGTCGACCTGCTGACCGACGCGGGCGTTCCTGCCGGCCCGCGCCGGGACGTCGCCGAGTTGGTCGACGCGGACCCACACGTCGAGGCCCGCGAGATGCTCGTCGACGTCCACAACCTCGAAACCGACAGCGAGGCCCGCGCCGTCCGGTTACCCGTCAGGACGACCGACTGGGTGCCCGAGTTCGACGGGGAGACACCCGAACTCGGCGAGCACACCCGGGAGGTGCTCCGCGAGCAGGGCTACGGCGAGGCGGAGGTCGCGGCGCTGTGCGAGACGGGTGCGGTGCACACAGCCGACGAGTGAGCCGAGGGCGAGCGTCCGGGCTCCGGGCACGACTGGCCGGCCCCTGGGATACTGTCGTCGGCCTCGGTATCCTGATCGCCGCGGTCAACGCCTACTACATCGTGCCGGCGGGTGTCCTGCCGGTGATCCGGGCGGAACTCTCGCTTGGCCCCGCGACCGCCGGCCTGCTCGTGAGCGTCATGTTCGGCGTGCAGGTGCTACTCGGCGTGCCCGTAGGGATATTGCTCGACCGGGTCGACAACCGCCGGGCGGTCGTCGCCGCCACCCTGTTGATCCTCGCGCTCTACGCGTGGAGTTGGCAGGCGGCCGCCGCCGGCGACTTCCGGACGCTCATGCTCTCGCGCGGGCTCGCCGCGCCGGTCACCGCGGCCATCTGGACCGGCAGCGTCAACATCATCGGCCGGGCCTTCGACCCCAGGCGACAGGCAACCGCCGTCGGCGTCTTCAGCGGCGGCCCGGCGGCAGGCTTCGCGGTTGGCCTGCTCACCGGCCCCGTCGTCGCAGGCCGCTTTGGCTGGGCGGCGATCTTCGCGGTCTACGCCGTCCCGGCGGCGGTCGGCTGTGCTCTGTTCTGGGTCACGAGCCGCCGGCTCGAGATATCGGTCGGTGACACCGCAACTGCCCGGGCGGCGGACTTCCGGGAGCTGTTCACCACGGTCACCGTCTGGACGGTCGCGCTGATCGCCTTCGTCGGCTTCTCGCTGTACGCCTTTGTCACCAGCTGGGTACCCACCTACCTCTCCGAGGTCGTCGGCGTCTCACTCGCCGAGGGCGGGCTACTCGCGGCGTTTTTCCCCGCGGTCGGCGCCGTCTCGCGGGCCGGCAGCGGTGCGGTCTCGGACCGCCTGTTCGGTCACCGTCGCCGGCCGGTCGTCCTGCTCGCCTTCCTCGTCTCGGCGCCGGCAGTTCTGCTGGTCGTGCTCGCGGAGACCGTCGCGGTCCTCCTGCTCGCCCTGCTGGTAGCCGGGTTATTTCTCCAGCTCGCGCTCGGGCTGGCGTACCCGCTTGCCCGGGAGACCGCCGACCCTGCCGTCGCCGCGACCGGCGTAGCCTTCACGACGAGTATGGCAACCTTCGGCGGCTTTATCGCCCCCCCGGTCGGCGGGCTCGTCATCGACAACAGCGGCTACCTCGTCGCCTTCTCCGGGGCACTCCTGCTGGGCCTGGCCGGCGTCACCCTGGCACTGTTCGTCCCCGAGCCGGACCTCGACGGCGGCTGACGGGCCGGGCCGGGTCGGCTCCCGGCTCAGTCCAGCCGTTCGGACGTCTCCTCGTACCGTTTGGCGAGGGCGGCGTAGTGCTCGGCCGAGGCTGCCCCCGGCGGGTCCGCCAGTTCGGTCTTCACCGCCGCCGGCGTGCCGGTCACCAGCGTCTCCGGCGGAACGTCGGTTCCCTCGGTGACGACCGCACCGGCGCCGACCACGGCCCGCTCGCCGATGTGGGCGTCGTTCAGGACAACGGCGTTCATCCCGACCAGCGCCCCTTCGGCGACGCTGGCGGCGTGGACGACCGCGCTGTGGCCGACGGTCACGTCCGGGCCGAGTTCGCCGCCCTCGTGCATCACGGCGTTGTCCTGGAGGTTCGACCCCTCGCCGATGACGACCTGGCCGGCGTCACCCCTGACCGTGGCGTTTGGCCAGACACTCGCCTCCGCCTCAACCACCACGTCGCCCGCGACGACCGCCGACTCGTGGACGTGGGCGGACTCCGCAACCTGCGGTTCGACCCCCTCGAAGCTCCGTATCACGTCCCCGTACTACAGGAGCCCGGGCTTGAATCTACCCCTCGCGGCTGTCCGGCGCTCCGCCGGCCTGTGCGTCGGTCGTCGACACTCCCGCGCTCTCGCGTCACGGCGGCTCACCGGAGGGTGTCCTCGAGGAAGCCCCCGACGACGCTGTTGAACGCTTCAGGTTGCTCGAAGTACGCCGAGTGACCGGCGTTCCCGATGACCGCCGTCTCGGCGTCGAGGTGCTCGGCCACAGCGTCGACCGCCGGGGCCGGCATGAACTCGTCGGCCTCGCCCGCGACAACCAGCACGGGGATGTCGGCGTCGACGACCGTGTCGGCGTCGAGCGGCAGGTCGTCGAGCGGCGGCCGGGTCTCCGCCCACGAGGGCGGCTTGTCGCGGTTCAGCCCGTCGATGGAATCCGCGAGAAACGCCGCCTCGGGCGTGAGCGGGTCGGCCTCGGGCGGCTCGCCCTGGGCCATCAGTCGCTCGTGGCGTTCGGGGGGGATCAGCCCACCGGGGGTGGCCGAGAGCACCAGCGCGGTCACCCGCTCGGGGTGCTGGGTGGCAAAGGAGCCGACGGTCCACCCACCCATCGAGTGGCCGACCAGCGCCGTCTCCTCGACCCCGAGGTGGTCGAGCAGGGCCGCGAGGTCGTCGGGGAATGCCCCCACGCCGGCCCCGGCGGTGTCGACCGAGCGCCCGAACCGGCGCTGGTCGGGGACGACACACCGGTAGTCGGCCCGGAACGTCGGCACCTGCTGGTACCACGAGAGGTGGTTCGCGCTGAACCCGTGCACGAGAGTTACGGGCGGCCCACCCCCAACGTCCTGGTAGTAGTAGTCGATACCGCCCTCGCCGATCGTCGCTCGTTCCATCGCCTGAGACTGTCGTCGCGGCCATCATTATAGCTGTCCCCCGCGGACCTTCCCGGGCCGCCAGGGTGGTTCTCACCCCGCCCGGCCGCCGTGAGACAGCGTCGGACCGGCCACAGACGGGCGGGTCCGGGCGGCCAGTTCGCCCCCGGCCGCGCGGAGTGCAGAAGACTCTTACTGACTGGTCAGTAAGTATAGATAGATGACCGATGAGGACGCCGACCCGCTGATGGAGGCGACCTACCGCGCGCTCTGTAGCCACGGGTACGCCTCGCTGACGATGCAGGACATCGCCGACGAGACCGACGTCTCGAAGGCCGCCCTCCACTACCACCACGACAGCAAACACGACCTGCTGGTCTCCTTTCTGGACTACCTCTACGCGGAGTTCACCGACCGGGTTCGCGACCCCGAGGGGGCGACGCCCGCCGAGCGACTGGAGGCGTTCATCGACGACGTACTCGTCCCCCCGGAGCCGACCGAGGACGAGCGGGTCGCCTTTCGAACGGCGCTGCTCGAGTTGAAGGCACAGGCCCCCTACGACGAGGACGTCCGCGAGCGGCTGAAGCGCTTCGATAGGTTCCTCTACGAGCAGGCACGGACGCTCGTCGCCGAGGGGATCGAGACCGAGGAGTTCCGCGCGGTCGACCCGGCGGATACGGCCCGCTTTCTGGTGACGGCACTCGACGGCGCCGGCACAAAGCGGGTGTCGGTCGGGCAGGACACCGACTGCACCCGGCGGATGCTCCACTCCTACGTCGAGACACACCTGGTAGCCGACGCCGGAGGCGAGGACACGACACCGGAGGACGACGGTTCTGAGTCGGGGGTCACGACGGAGGTCACCGAATGAGCGGCCGGGTCCAGACGGTACTCGACCGCGCCAGGCGACGGGTCGGGTCACTGTTCAAGAGCCAGGAGGAACTCGACCTCACCAACGGGAGCATCGGCAGGTCGCTGTTTTTCCTCTCGCTGCCGATCGTCATCACCAATCTCCTGCAGGTGGCCTACAATCTCGCGGACACGTTCTGGCTGGGTCGGTACAGCACGGAGGCCCTGGCGGCGATCAGCCTCGGGTTCCCGATGGTCTACCTGTTCATCTCGCTGGGGATGGGGTTGACCGTCGCGGGCAGTGTGCTCGTGGCACAGCACACCGGCGCGGAGCAGCTGCGCCGTGCCGAGTACGCCGCCTCCCAGACGGTGACGTTCTCGCTCATCGCGGCAACGCTGCTCGGCGGGGTCGGCTTCCTCTTTATCGGGGACCTGCTGAGTCTGTTCGGGACCGAACCGGTCGTCGAGACGCTGGCGACCGACTATCTCGAGGTCATCACGCTCGGGCTCCCGTTTATGTTCGGCTTCTTCGTGTTCATCGCACTGATGCGTGGGTCCGGCGACACGGTCACGCCGATGGTCGTGATGCTCGGAACCGTGATTCTCAACATCGCACTCGACCCGTTTCTCATCTTCGGGTGGGGGCCGTTCCCGCGGCTCGGTGTCGAAGGGGCCGCCATCGCGACTGTCTTCGCCCGCGGACTGGCAATGGTGGTCGGGCTGGCGATCATGTTCCAGGGCGTCCGCGGCGTCCGCATCCGGGTCACTGAGATGTGGCCCGACCTCTCCTACGCCCGCAAGCTGCTCAGGATCGGGGTGCCGGCCTCCATCGAGAACACCGGCCGGGCCGTCTCGGTCAACGCCGTTCTCTTCATCGTGACGCTGTTCTCGACACCCGTCATCGCCGCGTTTGGCGTCGGCGTCCGGGTGTTCTCGCTCATCTTTATGCCCGCCATCGCCATCGACCGTGGCGTCGAGACGATCACCGGCCAGAACATCGGCGCCGACAAGCCCGACCGGGTCGCCGCCACCAACCGCTTCGCCGCGAAGGTTTCCTTTCTCCTGCTTGCGGCACTCGGGGTGGTGATCTTCGTCTTCGCGCCGTCGATCATCCGGTTGTTCGACAGCAACCCCGCGGTCGTCGAGGAGGGGGCCACCTTCCTGCGATGGGTCGCCCCGACCTTCGGCTTCATCGGGGTCCTCCGGGCCTACAGCGGCGGGTTCCGCGGGACGGGTCGCACGCTGACCGCCGCCGCCATCGCGCTCATGCTGTTCGGGGTGATCCGGCTCCCGATCGCCTACGTCGCCTCGCAGAACATCCTTCCGACCGACGTCTGGATCTTCGGGTCGAAGACCCCACAGGGGATCTGGCTCGGGTTTGCCCTCTCGAGTGTGGTCGCGGCGGTGGTCGCGCTCGTCTGGTTCGAGCAGGGAACCTGGCGTGACGCCGACCTCACCGACGACGAGCCCCCCGCGACTACCGGGGACGAACCCGGTGAGGGCGCGGCCGCGGCCGACTCCGCGGACGCGGACCTGACCGACGACTGAGCGGGTGAGACGTCGGAGGCGCCGGCGTTCAGTCGTCGGCGACGACCTCCGCGTCGCCGCGTTCGACCAGCCGGTCCATCGCGTCGACCATCGCCGTCACCGACGCCGAGGTGATGTCGGAGTCGGAGACGGTGACGGTGACGTGGTCGTCGTTTTTGGACATCTCCACCTCGACGGTGACGACGGCGTCGGTGCCACCGGTGATGGCGTCGACGTGGTAGGATTCGAGGGAGGCGTTTGCCTCGTGGGCGAGTGCCTCCTCGGCGGCGTTCATCGCCGCGTCGACCGGGCCGGAGCCGGTGGCGGCGTTCTCCCGCTCCTCCCCTTCGACGTCGAGCCTGACACTCGCCGTCGGCGGGGTGACACCCGACACCGCAGTCAGGTCGAGTAACTCGACGCGGCGCTCGCGGTCCCGGCCCTCGACCTCCTCGGCGATGGTCAGCAGGTCGGCGTCGGTCACACGCTTGCCCCGGTCGCCGATGGCCTTTACACGGGTGACAACCTCGTCGACGGCCTCGTCGTCGAGGTCGAAGCCACGCTCGGTGAGGGCCGCCTCGACGCCCGCGTGGCCGGCGTGTTTGCCAAGCGCCAGCCGGCGCTCCCGGCCGACCTTCTCGGGCGGGTACGGCTCGTACATCGCGTCGTCTTTGAGGGTGCCGTCGGTGTGGATGCCCGACTCGTGGGTAAAGGCGTTTGCCCCCACGACGGCCTTGTTGGGGGCCAGCGGGATGCCCGTCAGCTTCGCCACCAGCTGGGCGAGGTCGTACACCGTCGAGAGGTCCATCGGTTCGACCCCGTAGCCGTGGTCGAGGGCGACTGCGACCTCCTCTAAGGCGACGTTGCCGGCTCGCTCGCCGATCCCGTTGACCGTGCCGTGGACGAGGTCAGCCCCCGCCGCGACCGACACCAGGGCGTTCGTTACGGCGAGCCCCAGGTCGTCGTGGGTGTGGGTGCTCGTCGGACCCAGGTCGGTCAGCCGCGAAACGGCCTCCAGGGTTCGGTCGGGTGTGGCGTGGCCGACCGTGTCGGCGTAACAGACCCGGTCGGCACCCGCGTCCAGCGCCGCGGTCATCAGCTCCTCGAGGTAGTCGAAGTCCGACCGGGAGCCGTCCTCGCCGATGACCTCGACCCAGAGGCCGTGGTCCTTTGCGTACGCGACGAGCTCCGCGGTCGTCTCGACGTTCTCCTCGTGGGTGGTGCCGACCTTCTCCTCGATGTGCTTGTCACTCGCCGGCACGACCAGGTCGACCCCGTCCACGCCACACTCGAGTGCGAGGTCGATATCGGCTTTGATACCGCGACAGAAGCTGGTGACCGTCGCGTCCAGGTCTAAGTCTGTTACCCGTGAGATGGTCTCGCGCTCGCCCGGGCCGGTGCAGGCGCTCCCGGCCTCGATGATGCCGACCTCGGCCCGGTCGAGCGCCCGTGCGATGCGCTCTTTCCCGTCGGGCGTCAGCGACACACCGGGGGCTTGCTCCCCGTCACGCAACGTGGTGTCGAGAAACTGTACGTCGCCGGCGTCAGAGAGTGGGGTTGTGTCGGGGTGGCCCCCGAATAAATCGATCACAGGTCATGATATCCATGTGAGCGTGGGGCAACCCTGATTGATAAACCTGTCTGTCTGCCGGCGTCAGCCACCGGCCCCGGCACCGTCCGAGGACTCGGCAGCCCTCACCTCGACGACCCGGACGGTGTCGCCGACGGCCACGGCCTCGGCCGCGCCGGCCGGGAGTTCGACGATAGTGTCGGCTTTCCCGACCCCGACCCCCGTCCACCGGCGCAGCCGCTTCGTCTTGACCACCTCCCCCTCGACCAGCCAGAGGACGTCGAGCGGGAGATGCACGAACAGCATGTCGACGACCGCCCACCGTGGCCCGCCAACCAGTGGCAGCGAACTCGTGTGTCCGACGTCCATGACGAAGGCGTAGTCCTCGGGCAGCTCGCGGCGAAAGCGGAGCCCTCTGGCGTTTGCGAGCGCCGACTCCGGGCGTTCGGCCTCCGCGGCGAGGACGCGGCCGGGGCCTCCGGTGTCGTCGGCGCTCCCCCCACGGTTGGCCCGTTGCTCCACCCCTCCCTCGCACACGGCATCGGGGCCAGGCTCGTGAAGCACGCGCATACTGTCCGCTCGTCGGCTCGGGGCAAAAGGCTGTGGACAGCCGCGACAGACGCCACCTAACTCGGCTGTGCGCCCTACCGGCCCTCGAAGGTCGGCTCCTCGCCGCGTCGGAGCGCCTCGGCCGCGCGGTCGTAGTCGTCGGTGTCGGCGGCGACGACCTGGCTCGTCGCCTCGTCGTGTAGCGCCTCGTCGAGGTCGCGGTCGTAGCCCGTCCGGACGAGCCGCTTGATCTGTCGCTGGGCGACCGGCGCACCCGTCGCCAGCGTCTCGACCAGCTCGTCGGCCCGCTGTTCGAACTCGTCGTCGGGGTAGACGTGGTTGACCAGCCCGAGCTCGGCGGCGCGCTCGCCGTCGATGATCTTCCCGGTCAGCGCGAGCTCCATCGCCACCCCACGGCCGACCAGCCGCGGGAGGACATAGGAGCTCGCACAGTCCAGACTCAGGGCAAAGCGGGCGTGTGAGAAGCCAATTCTGGCGCGCTCGCTGGCCAGCGGGATATCACAGGCCAGCGCAAAGCAGGCCCCGTCGCCGATGGCCGCGCCGTCGACCTTCGCGACCGACGGGAGCGGGTGCTCGATGAGCTCCCGGGCGAAACGGTGTTCGTGGGTCTGGATCGTCTCGACGCGCTCCTCGAGCGTGGGCGGCTCGTCCTCGGTTCCGAGACTCTCGATGTCCGCGCCCGTCGAGAAGGCGTCGCCGGCCCCCTCGAGCACGAGACACCGCGCCTCGGTCCCGTCGGCCGCCTCCAGGGCCGCACAGAGTGCCCGATAGGTGTCCCGGGAGAGTGGGTTGTCGCGGTCGGGCTCGGCCATCGTGACCGTGAAGACGCCGTCCGACAGGTCAGTGTGGACCTCCGCGGCCATCTATCGCCCCTCGAAGTCGGGCTCGCGGTCCTCGGCGAAGGCCGCCACACCCTCCTCGTGGTCCCGGGTCTGGGTGGCGAGACTCTGGGCCTGGGACTCGGCCTCGATTGCCTCCTCGACGGTCCGGCGGGCCGCGCGGTCGATGTTGTGCAGCGAGTACTCGAGTGCCACCGTCGGCCCCTCGGCGACCGTCTCGACGAAGGCGTCGGCCTTCGCGTCGAACTCGCCGGGGGCGTAGGCGTGGTTGACGAGCCCGAGCTCCGCGGCCTCACCCCCCGAGAGCAGTTCCGCGGTCAGCGCCAGCTCCTTTGTCTTGTGGGGACCGACGGCCTGGGTGACGAGGTAGGAGGTGCCGTAGTCCAGGCTCAGCCCGACGTTCCGGAAGGCGAGCCCGAAGGTGGCATCCGCGCTGGCCAGCACCACATCACAGGACAGCGCCACGCCCATGCCGGCGCCGACACAGTAGCCGTCGACCTTCGCGACCGTCGGCAGGGCACAGTCGTAGAGCCCGTAGGCCACACAGGTCGCGGATTCGGTGATCCCCTCGGCCCGCTCGTGGCCGGGGACGTCCTCCCGGTCGCTCATCCCGCCGATGTCCCCGCCGGCACAGAACGCGTCGCCCGCACCCTCGACCACGACACACCGTACGTCGTCGCGCTCCCTGACCTCCC
>JAQCNN010000257.1 GCA_028275005.1 Salinirussus sp. | reverse complement strand
CCACCGCCGCTGGTGTCTGTCTCGTCACCGCCGCTCGTACAACCTGCCAGCCCGACCACGCCGGCAGTCCCTGTCCCGACCAGAAATTTCCGCCGTGATACACGGTCGAACCGGCGCTCCGTATCCTGTGTCATCAGCGGAGACGAGGTACAGACCACTTAAATCTATTTATATTACCACCTGATTTGGGTACCTTCGAGACTGTACCCCACACATCGTATCGGTTAGCTATGTATGACTATGTAGCTCTCGCCGGCGCGCGCCGTCACACCTGTCACCACGTCGGCCCGGTCGTACCGGCACAGGTCCCGCCGGTCGGGACGCCCACCGGTGCTGTCGATAACGTGACAGAAAGGCGTCAGTCTTAGCGGATTCGGGCAGTTTAAGAAGCACCGTTCCGGAGACGCGTGTAGACGATGGACCAGACATCAGACAGGTTCTCGCGGCGTAACGTGCTAACGACAGTCGGTGCCGCCGGCGCGGTCGCCCTCGCGGGCTGTTCGGGCAGTGGCAACGGTGGCGGTGACAACGGTGACGGTGGCAACGGTGACGGTGGCGGTGAGACCGGTGGCGGCGGTGGCGGTGGCGGCGGCGGGACCAGCCGGGAGATTCAGCAGGGCTTTCTCCTGCCGCTGACCGGCGACCTGGGGTCGCTGGGGACGGCCATGCGCGACGCCGGCATCATGGCCACCAACCAGGTCAACGAGGCCGACAACGGCATCACCGTCGACAAGCAGGAGGAGGACACACAGACGACCATCCCGGACGCGATCAGCGGGGCCAACGCCCTGGTCAACGCCGGCTATCCGATGATGGTCGGGGGCGCGACCTCGAACATCGAGATCGGCAACCAGGTCTTCATCCCAAACGAGATGGTGGCCTGTTCACCCTCGAACACGCTGCCGACGCTCCGGACCTTCGAGGACGACGGGTTCTTCTTCCGGACGACGCCCGGCGACCGCTACCAGGGCTTTGCGATGGCACAGGCCGCCAGCGAGCGGCTGGACGGCATCGAAACCGCGGCGACGACCTACATCAACGACGACTACGGTCAGCTGCTCTCACAGTGGTTCACCCGTCACTTCCAGCAGGGCTACGGCGGGACCGTGCAGGAACAGGTCGTCCACGACCCTGTCCAGTCCTCCTACAGTTCGAAGCTCCAGACCACGCTACAGAGCGACCCGGACCTGCTCGTGGTCATCACCTACCCACAGACCGGCGCCCAGCTGTTCCGTGACTACTACGCCGACTTCGACACCGACCGCCCGATCATGCTGACTGACGGCACGAAGTCGCCGACGCTGCCCGACGAGGTTGGTCGGGACATGAGCAACGCCATCGGCACCTTCCCGGCGGCGGACGGGCCGGCCTTCGACGCCTTCGTCTCGATGTACGAGGAGCAGTACGGCAACGCGGCCGCCGCGTTCACCGCCCAGACCTACGACGCCTCGGCGGTCACCCTGCTGGCGAACGCGGCCGCCGGCGAAAACAGCGGACCGGCGGTCAGGGACGCGATGCAGGATGTCGCCAACCCCGGCGGCACCGAGGTCACCATCGACAACCTCGCGGAGGGTGTCGAGATGGCCGCAAACGGCGACGAGGTCCAGTACTCCGGGGCCTCCTCGGCCGTCGACTTCGACGACCAGGGCGACCTCCAGGCCGGAACCTACGAGCTCTGGGAGTTCGACAGCAGCGAGTCCGGCATCAACCGCGTCGACCTCGTCGACGTCGAGCGGAGCCAGGCGATCAAGCCCGGCAACTGACCGGTCGGCACGCGAACTCGGGCCGTGCACCGTTTTTTGTAGCGAGCGTCCGGCAACAGCCACGATTGGGCCCGGACTGGGCTGGAGCCGACGGCGTCGGTGTGGGCTCAGCCGCCGAGAAAGTCCTGACGGACCTGTTCGTCGGCCAGCAGCGCCTCGCCGGTGTCGACGTAGCGGTTCTCGCCGTTGACCAGGACGTACCCGCGGTCACAGTGCCGGAGGGCGGCCTTTGCGTTCTGTTCGACCATCAACACGGCGGTGCCCGACTCGACGATGCGGTCGACCCGCTCGAACATCTCGTCGACGAGGTCCGGCGCGAGGCCGGCGCTTGGCTCGTCTAACAGGAGCAACGCGGGGTCGAGCATCAGCGCCCGACCCATCGCGAGCATCTGTCGCTGGCCGCCGGAGAGCGTTCCGGCCTTCTGTGAGGCGCGCTCACGGAGCACCGGAAACCGGTCGTAGACGTCTTGGAGGGTGTCCTCGGGCACCGTATCGAGGATGTACGCCCCCATCTCGAGGTTCTCCCGCACCGACAGCGGCGGAAAGACGTTGTCGGTCTGTGGGACGTAGCCGACCCCCTCGTGGATGATCTCCTCGGGGTCCATCGCCGTGATGTCGGTCGTATCGAAGGTGACCGTCCCGCCCATCCGGTCTGTCAGGCCGAACACCGACTTCATCACCGTCGACTTACCCGCGCCGTTCGGGCCGACGATAGTGACGTACTCGCCGGCCTCGACGTGCATGTCGACGTCGGTCAGCACCTGGAGGTCGCCGTAGCCGGCCGAGAGCCCCTCGACCTCGAGGAGGCTCACGCCACCTCACCCCCCAGGTACGCCTCGATAACCCGCTCCTCGGACCTGACCTCGTCGGGGGAGCCGGTCACCAGTGTCCGTCCCTGGTGCATCACGATAACCCGCTCGCAGTGCTCCATGATCAGGTCCATGTCGTGCTCGACGAGCAGGAAGGTCCGGCCACGGTCCCGGAGGTCCTCGAGCCGGTCGAGGAGGTCCTGCTCCAGCGAGGGGTTCACGCCCGCGAAGGGCTCGTCCAACAGCAACACCTCGGGGTCGAGCATCAGTGCCCGGGCCAGCTCCAGTAGCTTTCGCTGGCCACCCGACAGCGTTCCGGCCTCCTCCAGGGCGAGGTGGTCGATGTCGAAGAACTCGAGCATCTCCCACGCGCGCTCGAACAGTTCCTCCTCGTCCTCCTTGACGCCGTCGCGCACCCCCGGAAGGATCGCCCGCCAGGCGGCCTCACCCCCCTGGTTCTCCGGCGGGAGCATCATGTTCTCGAGGACGGTCATCGTCTCGAACTCCCGGGCGATCTGGAAGGTCCGGACGAGCCCGCGGGAGGAGGTCTCGTGGGGGGCCCAGCCGGTGATGTCCTCACCGTCGAAGCGGACCCGTCCCGTGTCCGGCTCGATGGCGCCGCTGATGACGTTGAACGTCGTCGACTTCCCGGCGCCGTTCGGGCCGATGAGCCCGGTGAGCGTCTCCGGTTCGACGTCGAAGGAGACGCCGTCGAGGGCGGTCACCCCGCCGAAGGTCTTCCCCACACCGTCGACGGACAGGATCGGGTCGGCCTCGGCGTCGGTGCTGGCGGCGGTCGCGCCGTCGCCGTCGGTGGCGTCCGCCTCGGGGGGGCGGCTCAATCCGCGTCACCCCCTTGTGCCGTCTCGGTCCGGTCCCGCCGCCGGCTCGCGACCCGCCCCTCGAGGTCGATACTCGAGGCCACCTCCCGGCGGTCCCCGAACAGCCCCTGGGGGCGCCGTTTCAGCAGCCAGATGAGCACAAGCCCCGTCAGCACGACCCGGAGTGCGCTGGTCTGGTCGAAGACGTACAGCAGGACCGGGTCGATGTTCCCGCCCCCGAGCGCGCTCAGCGCGTCGGGGAAGGTGGGAGCACTCCCGGACAGCCCGACGAACTCGTCGACGACCCGGCGGACCTGGGCCGGCCCCTCCAGCACCAGCCCGACAAAGAGGATACTCCCGACGACCGTGCCGGTGTTCGAGCCGGCGCCGCCGATGATAACGGCGATCCAGATGAAGAAGGTGAGCTCGGGGAGGAACCGACCGGGGGTGATGTAGCCGCTGCTGGTGCCCTGCCAGACGATCCCCAGCAGACCGAGGATCGCACAGCCGATGACGAACGCGCGGATCTTGAACGAGGCGGTGCGCTTTGCGAGTGACTGTGTGGCCTCCTCGTCGTCGCGGATCCCCTTCAGGACGCGGCCAAACGGCGAGGCCGACAGCCGGGCGATCAGCCAGTAGGTGCCGACCAGGACCGCGAGCAACACCAGGACGTAGCTCCAGTCGGGGACGACCTGGCCGTCGAGCCCGAGCCCCTCGACGGCGGCGACGACCGGCTGGCCGGTCGTCGCGAAGAAGTCCCGGACCGGGTTCGAGAACGTCCGGATCCCCCGGCCGCCGCCGGTCCCGAAGGTCCACCCGAAGAGCGTGAGCTCCTGGAGTTCGGAGGATTTGAACGTGATCCGGACGATCTCGGCGAAGGCTAGCGTGACGATCGCAAAGTAGTCGTCGCGGAGCCGCAGCGAGGGGAGCGCGGCGACGTAGCCGGCCGCGGCGGCCGCGAGCACCCCGGCGACGACCGCCAGCGCCAGCGGCCAGCCGAAGCCCGGCAGTGACCCGGTGGGGTTCTGTCCCGCCACCGGGCGGGAGAGGATCGTGGCGGTGTAGACGCCGATGGCCATGAAGCCGACGACACCGATGTTGAACAGCCCCGCGTACCCCCAGTGGAGGTTCACCACCAGGGCGGCGATCCCGTAGACGACGATCAGGAAGGTCAGCCGACGCAGCGAGTTGAGCTGGCCGAACAGGTCGTAGCCGAGCAGGAAACCGACGAACAGGTAGAGGGCGTAGACGACCCCAAGGGTGCCGAAGATCTTGACGATGTCACGCGCCCAGTAGGCGGCCAGGGGGTCCGGGAGCCGCCGGCCAATGGGGTCGGCTGTACGCTCGCTCACAGCGAGTCACCCCCGAAGATGCCCGACGGCCGGGTGAGAAGCACGGCGATCATGACGGCAAAGCCGACCGCCTCGGCAAAGCTCGCCGGGATCCAGACCTGCGAGACACGGGTCACCAGCCCGATCAACACGCCGCCGGCGATGGCGCCGTAGACCGAGCCGATCCCGCCCATGATGACGCCCGCGAACACGAGTAACAGGAGCGTCCACCCCAGCTGGTAGTTGACCGTCCCCTGGAACAGGGCGATCATGAAGCCGGCGAGACCGGCGAGTGCGCCACCGACCAGCCAGGTGGCGGTGACCACCCGCTCGGAGGGGATCCCCGTCACCCGCGCGAGGTCGCGGTTTGCCGACATCGCCCGCATCGCCTTGCCGAGTTTCGTCCGCGTCAACAGCAGGTGGACACACACCATCGAGACACCGGCGACGGTCACGAGCAACAGCTCCGGGGCGCTGATGTTGACCGTCCCACCCGGAAACGGGAGCTCGTAGGCCCACGCGCCGACGGTCAGTCCGAAGCTGTCCTGGGTGAACAGGAAGACGAGCATGAACCGCAGTGTAAACGCCACCCCGACCGACGCGATCAGCAGGGCAATAGCCCCGCTCTTTCGCATCGAGCGGTAGACAAAGCGGTCAAACAGGAGCGCGACGGCCGCACCCCCGACTGCGGCGACGACCAGCCCCACGAGTATCGCCCCAGGGGTGTTCGTCACGCTGACCC
This sequence comes from Salinirussus sp., assembly GCA_028275005.1. Classification (GTDB taxonomy): domain Archaea; phylum Halobacteriota; class Halobacteria; order Halobacteriales; family Haloarculaceae; genus Salinirussus. The sequence goes on along the minus strand of JAQCNN010000257.1, from coordinate 19,085 downwards.
CGACATCGCGGGGGAAGACGGTGTCACCGACCCCGAGGAAAAAGAGGTTCAGCGGGTCGAAGCTACCGAGCCCCGCGATGAGGTAGGTCGACCCCCAGCCGACGAAGGCCGAGACGCTGATGTAGTCGCCGTGTGCGAAGTTGGCGAATCCGAGCAGGTCGTAGGTCAGCGAGAGCCCAACCCCCGCGAGCCCGATCACCAGCCCGAAGACGAGCCCGTCCCAGAGGTAGCCGGTCAGAAGCGACGGCGCGAGTGACTCCCCGAGCAGCCGGCGCAGGACGTCGAACAGTAGCAGGGCGAGTACGGCAACGAACAACGCCGTCCGGACCCGGGTTCGGTCCGGCGCCCAATCAGGTGCCTTGTCGCGTAGCAGAGCCATAACCAACAGCCGGAGTACGCGGACAGGGACATAAATAGCTGACTGATACGGCGGGTACTCGGGCCACCGGAAGCCCCGGTAACCGGGCCGCGACGGGAGCGGGTTTTTTGTACCGATCCGCCGAATCCAACCTGTATGTCACGCCAGGTCGTTTCCTACGACGACGACGGACACGTGTACGAGTTCGCGCCGGAGATGGAGCCCGTCTACACCGCCGCAGATGGGGAGTCACTCACTGTCGAGACGATCGACAGCCTCAACAAGGAGATCCAGACCGACGACGACCTGCTCGAGGCGATCCCGGAGGAGGTGAACGCGGCGACGGGTCCGGTGGCTGTCGAGGGGGCCGAGCCCGGCGACGTCCTGAAAGTCGAGATCGAGGACGTCCGGGTCAACGAGGACCGCGGCCGGGTGGTCACCGCGCCCGGCTTTGGCCTGCTCCAGGACGACGACGAGATCGAGCACCCCGCGACCCGGGTCACCGAGGTCGACGGTGACACGATCGACTTCGACGGGGTTAGTGTCCCCATCGACCCGGTGATCGGGACGATCGGCGTTGCCACCGCCGAGGAGACAGTCTCGACGCTGACCCCCAACGACCACGGCGGCAACCTCGACACCACGGACATGACCGGGGGGACGACCGCCTACTTCCCGGTCTTCCAGGAGGGGGCCATGCTGGCGATGGGCGACTCAAAGGCCGCCATGGCCGACGGCGAGATGTGTGGGACCGGCGCCGAGGTCGGGACCGATATCGACATCACCGTCTCGGTCGTCTCCGACCCCGAGGTCGGGGTCGACCGCCCGGTCGTCGACACGGGCGAGGCGGTCAAGTCGGTCGCCAGCGCCGAGACGATGGAGGCGGCTGTCGAACTCGCCAACCGGGACATCCTGGCGCTGTTGCAGGCCGACCACGACATGTCGAAGACCGAGGCCTACCTGTTCTCGAGTCTGGTCGGTGGGCTGGAGGTCAGCCAGGTCGTCGACCCGCTGGTGACCGCGAGAAACGCCGTCCCCGCGGAGTATCTCTCACTGCCCTTCTGATACTGCCGGCTGTAAGTCTGTAAGGAGTTTCGCGACCCCGGGGTCACGGATATCTTCAGACAGTTACAGCCAGCAGTATGAGCCGGGTTCTCGCGGTCGACGCGACACCGGCAGCGGTCACTCGACCGCCGCGCCCTCGCGCTCGGCCGGGGCCGGCTGTGAGAGCCGGGCAACGAGCAGACAGAGTATCCCGCCGCCGCCACCGACGAGGGCGGCGCCGAGCCCGACGACCCGGACGGCCGGTCCGAGCCCGAGCTGTGGCGCCAGGGCGGCGACGGCCGCGCCCATCGCGACCGGGGTGGCTGTCGCGGTGACGCGGCCGCCGGCCTCGGCGACGCTGACCAGCCCGGCCCGCAGCGACTGGGAGGCAAGGCCGGTGACGATACTCCGGTACAGCGAGAGGGTGAGCCCAAACCCGACGCCCGTCACCAGAATACCCGCCGCGGCAACCGGGATAGCCGGCGCGAACAGGACGGCCGCCAGCCCGACGGTCAGACAGCAGTTGGCGGCGACCAGCGGGTAGAACCGGGAGTCGAAAAACGCCGTCACCCGGCCGGCCTGGCTGGCCGCGCCCGCGAAGGCGACGCTCCCAATCGCGGTCAACAGGCCCGCCTGGGCCGGCGTCCCGCCCATCAGCGTGCCGACGATGATGGAGTTGTAGGTGAGAAAGCCGATCCAGACCACGACCGGGAGCGTGCGCCCGACCACGAGCGCGAGCACGCGCGGCCGGCGGACCAGCCCACCGAGCGCACGCAGGTAGGACCCGCCGCTGGGCGGGGAGCCGCCGTCGGCGGTCGCCCGGTCCTCGCCGGTCTCGTCGACAGTTGGCTCCTCGAACCTGACGGCAACGGCGGCCGCGGCCGGGAGCGCAACCGCAAAGAGGGCAAACGGGTACTGCCAGGCCGTCGCGACGAGCACGCCCGCGAGCAGGGGGAAGGCGGCCTGGCTCAGCCCGGAGACGGTGAAGCGAAGCCCCTGTGCGGTCGCCTCCCGCGAGCCCGTGTAGATGTCACCGATACTGGTGATCAGTGTCGGGACGATCCCCGCAAAGCCAACCCCCTGGAGCAGCCGCAGGCCGAGCGCGACCCGGAAGTCGGTGGTGAAGGCAATCGCCGTCCCGGCCAACCCGAAGAGCACGAGCGCGGCGACCAACACCGGCTTGCGGCCGTACCGGTCGGCCAGCACACCCGCGACCGGGACGATGAGGATCCCCGGTGCGGTGAACACCGAGACCAGCAGCCCGATATCGGTCGGTGTCGTCCCGAAGGGCTCGACCAGCGAGTCCAACACGGGGGAGAGCAGTGCCGTCCCGATGACCGCCGGCACGTTCGACACCAGGAGCAGCTGGAAGTTCCGGTCCCCGAGGACCGCAGCGTCGTCACCGAGCACCGACGTGAGAGAGGCCACGTCCCCTGGGGCGGCCGACGGGGCCTAAAATCACTCGGATAGCGGGTCGGACGTGTGGTCGGGAGCCGCTGTCCCCCCGAACTCCGTCGAGAGCTCGCGGGCGAGGGTGTCGACCGCCTCGGTCCGTGTCGGCTCGGTCGGGAGCCGGAACGGGGAGACCGCCACGAAGTTCTGCGCGAGCGCGGCACGGTCGGTCGGCGTGGCGTCGGGGTCGAAGTCGTCGGCGTGCTCGTCGGGTTTCGCCGCGCGGATCCGGAACGACGACTCCCCGCCCTCGACGGCCTCGAGCCCGTATCTCGCGTCGGGGCGTGTGACCGCCACCCCCTCGACCGGCTCGTCGGGGTGTGGGATGCTGACGTTGAGGAAGTCGACGGCGGAGAAGACCCCGTGTTCCAGGGCCCGCTCGACCAGTGTCGCGGTGACCCGGCTGGCCCGGCCGAAGTCCTCGGCTGTCAGGTCACGTCGACTGTCGAGGGTGTCCATCGAGACGGCGAGCGAGGGGGTGCCGAGCAGCGCCCCTTCCATCGCCGCGCTGACCGTTCCGGACCGGGAGACGGTGTATCGGCCGGTGTTCGCGCCGGGATTGCAGCCGCTAACCACGATGTCGGGGGTAGCCCCGAGGCTGTGTCCACCCACGACACAGTCACAGGGCGTTCCGTTGACGGCATAGCCGTTGTCGTGACGGGTGTACGGGACGTCGAAGGAGAACCCGTCACCCCCCTCGTGGACGTCGATAGAGAGGTCACCCGACAGTGCCCGCGGCCGACCGAGTGAGAGCGCCCGACCCGCGCCGCTCATGTTCCTGTCGGGTGCGACCACGGTCACCGTGCCGACGTCTGTGAGCCCCTGCTTCAGCGCCAGCAGGCCCGACGCGTCGATCCCGTCGTCGTTGGTCAGGAGGATCCTCGGGTTGTCCATACGAAGGTACCGAGAATGTTATGCGCTCTCCCTATAGAGTGTTTGTAATGTCAGACCGTACCGGTATATATCCCTCCCGACCTGTCGCCGGGGTCGCGGGACCACCGCGGTGCGGTCCGCGGTCGTCCGGGTGGTCTCCGGCGAGGGGGCCGGCGGTTGGGGCCGATGAAAGTGCAACTGAACGAACGATTTACACGTCCGGAGTCGGACACAGGTCGTATGATTTCGCTTGGACCCGGACCACTCCGCGTGGGTGTGCTCGGAGACGGGTCCGCCGAGGCGACACTCTCCGGCGCGGACAGCGTCGACCGGTCACTGGACGTCGAGCCGGTCGGGCCGGAGGGAGTTACGGGTCGGCAGGGCCAGGGGCTTCACTGTGTGGTCGTCGACGGCGCGTCCGGGGTCGGGTGTCCCGACGCCGTCGAGGAGTGTGCCGACGCGTGCCCGGAGCTACCGGTGGTCGCGCTCACGAACGGCGCGGACGACGGGGCTATTGCAGCCCTCAAGGCGGGCGCGGACGAGACGCTGCCGGCGACGGTGACCGAGACGGCCCCGGGGCTGCTCGCCGAGCGGGTGGTCTCGACGGTCGAGCGCGAACGGGCCTGTGACGGTTTAGAAGAGATTTACGACGGGGTGGCAGGTGGGGTAACCCTGCATGACCCCGACACAGGGGTGCTACTCCACGCCAACCGCCGGGCCTGCGAGGCACTCGGGTACTCCCGCGAGACCCTCCAGGCGCTGTCCCTGGCGGAGCTTACGGGTGAGGTAGCGGGCTACGACGGCGAGCGCGCACGGGCGGTCGTCGACAGGGCCCTGAGCCGGGAGGAGCCGGTGACCCTCGAGTGGCCCTTCGAGCGGGCCGACGGGACGGTCCGCTGGACCGACTCCCGGGTCGAGACGGCGACTTTCGGCGCACGGGAGTTGGTGCTGTGGGCCTCGACGGACGCCGCCGAGCGCCACCAGCAGGAGTACGAACAGATCTTCAACGGCGTGCCGGACCCGATCACGGTCAACGACCCCGAGACGGGGGAGATGGTCGCGGTCAACGACGCGATGTGCGAGACGGTCGGCTACGACCGGGAGACCGTCCTCGAGAGGGGTATCGACGGGCTGAGCGTGACAGCGGAGGGGTACACGGGCGAGCGTGCGGTCGAGATCGTCGATAGGGTGATGTCCTCGGGCGAGGCGGAGACCTTCGAGTGGAAACTCGAGACCGCAGACGGCGACGTCCGGGTGCTCGAGGTGACCGGGAAACCGGCGACGATCGGCGGTGAACGGCGGTATATTTCGCTCACACGGGACATCACGGAACGCAGGCGCCGGGAACGCGAGTACGAGCAGGTGTTCAACAGTGTCACCGACGGTATCGTCGTCTTCGACCCCGAGGCGGGCGAACTGACCGACGTCAACGACAGGTATCTCGAGATGGTCGGCTACGACGACCTCGAGGCGATCCGGGAGGTGGGTGCCGAGGGGCTGAGCGCCGACGGGCCGGAGTTCACCGAGGAGCGTGTCGACACAATCGTCGAACGGGTCGCGGAGACCGGCGAGGCCGAGACCGTCGAGTGGGAGGTCGAGCGTGCCGACGGCGAGCGGCGTGTCTTCGAGGTGAACTCCACGACTGCGACGGTCGGCGGGGAGCGGCGTGTCCTCTCGCTCAACCGGGACGTGACCGAGCAGCGCCGCACCGAACGCCGTCTGGAGGCGATCCTCGAGCGGATCGACGAGGCGATCTTCATGACCCGCGCCGAGGAGATCACCGCGGCCTCGCGGGCACCGGACTACGTGAGTTCGGGCTACGAGGAGGTCTGGGGCCAGCCGGTCGAGCGGATCCGCGAGACCTACGAGGAGGGCTTTTTTGGCACCCTCCACCCGGACGACGAGGCGGGGTATCGGGCGTTCGTCGAGGGGGTCGTCGAGGATATCCTCGCCGGCGACGCGGCCGACCGGTACGCCCGGGAGTACCGGGTCGAGCGGCCCGACGGGGAGGTCCGGTGGGTGCACTCCGACTACTACCCGGCGGAGTGGGGGACCGGGAGTCCCCGGGTCGTGATCGTCAGCCGCGACATCACCGAGCGAAAGGCCCGCGAGCGACGGATCGCCTCCTTCGACGACGCGACCGACGGCCTCGCGACGGCGGATACGCCGGCGGAGGCGGCCCACACGGCCGTCGAGGCGGCCACGGAGACACTCGACCTCCCGGCTGTCGGGGCGCTGCTCTACGACGACGACGAGGGTGTCCTCCGGCCGGCGGTGACCGCCGGGCCGCTGCCGGCAGCGGTGGCCGAGCCCGTCGGCCCGGGTGACGGCCCGCTCTGGGAGGGGTTTGCGACCGGGACCATCGTCGCCCCGGACGGCGGGGACAGCACGCCGGGGCTGGTCGGTGACGAGGGGCCGTCGACACCGGCCGAGCTGGCGGACCTGGCGGGGTGGCGCGCGCTCGCGCTCGGCAACCACGGGGTCCTGCTCGTCGGCTCACCCGACAGGTCGCTGGGGTCGGAGACGGTCCAGGCGGCTCACGTGCTGGCCGCGACACTCGAGGCCGCCCTCAACCACCTCGAGGGGAAACAGCGTCTCGAGGCCCAGCAGGAACAGCTCCGGACACAGACCGAGCGGGCCGAGCGGCTCGACCGGATCGCCCGCCTCACCCAGCAGGTCGAGGCCGCGATTACGGACGCGTCTACCCCGGGGGAGGTCGAGCGGGCAGTCTGCCGGCGCCTGGCCGGGTCGGGTCCGTACAGCCTCGCGTGGGTGGGTGGGGTCGAGGTCGGCGCCGACCGGCTCGCCCCTCGCGCGGTCGTCGGTGCCTCCGACCAGTATGTGGGTGCGTTCGACCTGGCGACGGAGGGGACGGCCGACCCCCACCCCGCGGTCGCGGCCTGGCGGAGCGACGAGCCACAGGTGGCTGGCTCGCTGGTCGACAGCGGGCCGGCCGGGGGCTGGCGGCGCCGGGCGCTGTCGGAGGGGTACCAGTCGCTGTGTGCGGTCCCGCTGACGTACGACGGCGTCACGCAGGGCGTGCTGACCGTCGGCGTCGAGTCGCCAAACGCCTTCGGCGACCGCGAGCGCGGCGTCCTCGCCCAGCTGGGCACGTCCATCGCGAACGCGCTGGCGGCGGTCGAGCGACGCCGGGCCCTGGAGTCGGACGAGACGGTCGAACTGGAGTTCGGAGGCAGCGGTGAGGCGCTGCCCTTCGCCCGGGCGGCGGCGGCGGCCGGCTGCCGGGTCAGGCTCGAACGGACCGCGAGCCGGCAGGACGGCTCCGTCAGTGTCTACTTCAGCTTCGAAGGTGACGTCCCCGAGGACGCCCAGACGGTCGCACGGCGGGAGTTGCCGGGTGACGTCGAGGTGGTGGCCGAGGAGTCGTCGTCGACGCTGGTGGAGGTTCGCACCGGCGACTGGTTCGGGGCGCCACTCGCCGAGTACGGGGGCGTACTCCGGAGCGCGTCGGCCGAGCCCGGCGAGACGACGGTCACCGTCGAGGTGCCGACGGAGGCCGACGTCCGGTCGTTCGTCGAGCGGCTGGGGTCGGTCGCCCCGTCGCTGGAGCTGGTTGCCAGACGCCAGCACAGCCGGCAGGAGCGGACCACGGCGGAGCTCGGCGACCAGGTCCGGGAGGAGCTGACCGACCGGCAACTGGAGGTGCTCCGGACGTCGCTGTCGGCGGGTTACTTCGAGTGGCCACGGGAGAACGACGGGGGCGAGGTTGCCGCCCGCCTCGACATCACGCAGCCGACGCTGAACAAGCATCTCCGTCTCGCCGAGCGGAAGGTGTTCAGCCTGCTGCTCGACCCGGCGGAGTGAGTCACTCGAACCCCTCGCGCTGGAGGCTGGCCAGCGAGCCGCCGAGAAACGGGGCGAGCGCGACGGTCCGGAGCAGCCCGAGCGTGGCGAGTGCCGGCTGTGTACGGTCCGGGACCGGGTACGCGTGGTCCGCCCGGGCGGTCGCCGCCGTCCGGGCGAGGGTTCCGACCCGCCTGGCCCGGCGGGTGGCGTAGGCCTCGACGGCGTCAGCGGTCGCCCGCGGTCCGCGGGTCAGCGCCGAGACCAGCGCCAGCGCGTCCGCGATACCGGCCGAGACCCGGACGCCGCTGGCCGGCGGGACCGGACAGGTCGTCCCGCCACAGAAGGCGACACGGCCACGCCCCCACCACGACCGGGCAGGGTCGGCCGGCAGCGAGGAGACCTGCCTGACACTCACCGGCTCGCGGCCGGAGAGGGCCGGCACCCCGGTCGCCCCGTCGGGGAGCGCCTCCCGGACCGTCTCGGTCAGCGTCGCCGGCGCGTCGCGGGCGGTCGTCACCCGCAGGAGACGCCCGGAGTCACCGGGTCGCGGCAGGGACTGGGCCAGCACCCCCGGCTGCCAGCCCTCGCGGACGTGGCCTGGGGCCGCCGTCGCGTCCCTGTCGGTGTCGGTCACGACCGCCACCTCGTACTGTGTCAGGGCGGTGGTCTCGCCGTCCCGTCCGTCGGCGGCGAGTGTGGCCTGTCCGCCGTCGCTCCGGAGCAGGCCGTCCACCCTGCCCGTGTCGACCGCCACGTCGAACCACTCCCGGACGCCGTCGTCGAAGGCGACCACCAGCCCGCCCTGGCGGCGCGAGAGCGAGTCGACGGTCCGGTCACGCCCCTGTCCCGTGTCCGGGAGTTCGGCCTCGAGACCCCGGCGAAGGCGTGTCGTTCGGAAAAGGGCCGGCCGGCCGGCGGCCGTGTCGGCTGTGTCGGAGCGCAGCGTCCCGCCGGCCCGGACGTCGACGCGGTCGACGCCGACCCCACAGTCGGGCGCCGACATCTCGACTCCGAGGGCGTCGAGCAGCCGGAGTGTCGGCGGCCAGAGGTAGCCCAGCCGGGAGACCGTCGCCGTCTCGGGGCCCCTCACGAGCACCGGGTCGTAGCCCGCACGGTCCAGCAGGAGCGTGAGTGCGAGGCCGGCGACGGTGTCGCCGACCACGAGCACCTGTCTGTCCGTCTCTTCGGTAATGAGACCGTCGTCCGGCAGCCACACAGGCCCGCCGGGTGCGTCGGGAGACGGCGCGGTCGGACTGTCCCGGTCTGCCGGCTCCGCCCTCCGGCGTGTCGCCGTCCGCCCCTGGTCGCGCGACGGGGATCGGGGGGTTTCCTGCATTTACCGCGCATCTCGGGGGCCATCCCACCTAAGCGGGTGTTGCGTGTTTCAGGGGGAGACACAGCTGTTCACTCCCGGACAAACCGCCGGAGGGCGTGTCGCCGAGTGTCCACACCAGCGCCCGGGGCAATACAACTAGCCGTCCGGACGGGGCCCGGGCAACGTCAGTTGCCGGGACGCTCTGGTGGGAGGGGGCCAGTCGTAGAGATATGAGCGAGGCAGCCGGGTTCGAACGGTCCGGGCGGTCAAACGCCGAGACAGGTCAGACGCCGAACGGAGAGGCGGCCGACCACGTGGGGACGTCCCCGACAGCGCTACTGGAGCTACTCGACGCCGAGTACACACAGGAGATCCTCGAGGCGGCCGGTCGGGAGGCGAGGTCGGCACGGAAGCTCGCCGAGCTGTGTGGCGCCTCCCGACCCACGGTCTACCGGCGACTGAACAGCCTCCAGGCGGCCGGGCTGGTCGAGACGGGGGTCGAGTACGACGCCGACGGCCATCACCGGACGGTCTTCGAGACGACCCTGGAGGCGGTCTCCGTCGACGTGACCGACGACGGGCTGTCGGTGACCGTCACCACGGCCGCCCCGGACGAGCCGGCGACCCGGACGGAGCAACGCCGGTCACGGCACTGAGGGCGGCGGCCGACCGTTCCCGAGCCCCCCCAGCGCGCGGGCACCCGCCCCCCGGACACAATACAGCTAGCCCGTCACTCCGGGCAGGGCGACTGATATAGACGGTAGCTTCCAGTGGTGCGGGTGACAAGGAGAGGGTAGCATGACAGAGACGACAGCCTCCCGGTACGCCGGAGCGACGCAGGACACGACGGACGACACGACCGTGTCGCCGGGGACGGTAATTGCCCTCCTCAGCGACGAGTACGCCCGGGCGTTTCTCGGGGCCATCCGGACCGAGGCAAAGTCGGCCCGGGAGCTCGCGGAGGAGTGTGACACCTCGCGGTCGACGGCCTACCGCCGGCTCGACCGGCTCCAGGAGGCGGGGCTGGTCGCCGAACATCTGGAGTGTGAGCCGGGGGGCCACCACCGCCGGACGTTCACCGCGACCGTCGAGTCAATCGGGGTCGAACTCGGCGAGAGCGGGTTCGAGACCGAGGTCGAGGTCCGTGACCCGTCGAGTTCGACCCGCGGCTGACCCGGGGTGCTCTACCTCCCCTCGAACTCGGGCTCGCGGTCCTCGTTGAACGCGGCGGCGCCCTCCTCGAAGTCCTCGGTGCCCAGCAGCGTCTCGAACATGCTTCGGTCGTGGGCGATCCCCTCCCGGAGCCCGGCCTGGGTCGCCATCTCGGCGGACTCCTTTAGCGCCTGTACGGCGAGGGGCGCCTGGCCGGCCAGGTCTGTGACGAACGCCTCGACGGCCTCGTCGAACTCGTCGTCGGGGTGGACGTCGTGGATCACCTCCGCGTCGCTCATCCGTTCGGGCGGGAAGTGCTCGCCGGTCATCGCGATCTCCTTTGCCAGCCCCGGCCCGGCGAGTTTCGTGATGTACTGGACGGCCCCGGCACCCGGCAGGAGTCCGAGGTCGACCTCGGGGAGCCCGAACCTGCTTGACTCGCTTGCCAGCCGGAAGTCACAGGCGAGCGAGAGTTCGAACCCCCCGCCCAGGCAGTAGCCGTCGATCTTCGCCACGACAGGGGCGGGGAACTCCCGGACGAACTCGTAGAGGCCGGGGTCGGAGCTGGCGCCGGCGGAGTCGTCGGAGAAGCCGCTGATGTCCGCACCGGCCGAGAAGGCACGGTCGCCGGCGCCCTCGAGGACGACGACGCGGAGAGCGACCCCGTCGGCGTCCTCGTTGTGGGCCTCCAGTTCCTGCATGGCCGCGACCACGTCGGTCCGGATCTGGTCGTTGAGCGCGTTCAGGGCGTCGGGCCGGTCGAGGGTGACCGTGCCGACGCCACGGTCGCCGTCCCAGTCGACCCCGACGGTCTCGTAGTCACCCATCTCAGACACCCCCGTCGCGTCGTGTGGTTGCCTGGCTGTGCAGTCGTGTCTGTAGAGACAGTGACATGAGCCATACCACCACCAGCGACGGCATAAAAACACCGGTCACGGACAATCCGAAATAGGTTTGTCCCGGTACTGTGCAATGCGAACGATGGACAGGATCTCGCTGTCGAACACGGCATTCGAGGGGAACAACAACGCGTACCTGCTGCGGAGCAACGGGACCACGGCGATGGTCGACACCGGCGACGCGACCGACGAGACCCGCGACCACCTGGAGACGGAACTGGCCGACCGCGGCCTCGGCTTCGCGGATATCGACCTCGTCTTTCTCACCCACTTCCACGGTGACCACACCGGGCTGGCGGCGACCATCCAGGACGAGAGCGGCGCGACCGTCTACGCCCACGAGGACGACGCCGCGCTGATCAGCCAGGAGCCCGAGACACAGGAGGCAATGGAACAGAAACAGCTCGCGTACTTCGACGAGTGGGCCATCCCGGAGGACCAGCAGGCGGTCCTCAGGTCGATCATGCACGGGGAGGGTGACATGTTCGGCGCCGGCCCCGAGGTCGAGCCATTTGCCGACGGCGACAGCTTCCAGGTCGGCGACTACGAGCTCACGGCCCGGCACACCCCGGGTCACGCCCTCGGGCTGGCGAGCTTCGAGCTGACCGTCGACGGCGAGGACGTCGTCGCCTCGGGGGACGCACTCCTGCCGGTGTACACCCCGAATGTCGGCGGCGCGGACATCCGCGTCGAGGGGGCACTCGGCAAGTATCTCGAGACTCTCATCGGGTATATCGAGGCCGACTACGACCGCGCCTGGCCGGGTCACCGCGACCCCATCGAGGACCCCGCGGCCCGCGCCGAGACGATCGTCGACCACCACGAGGAGCGGGCCTGGCGGGTGCTCGAGGTGCTCCGGGAGCAGGGCCCGTCGACGCCCTGGGCGGTCAGCGCCGAGCTGTTCGGGGACCTGGAGTCGATCCACATCCTCCACGGCCCGGGTGAGTCCTACGCCCACCTCGAACATCTCGAGGCCGACGGCTACGTCGAGCAGGACGGCAAGGCCTACGCACTCACTGACGCCGCCCGCGAGCGGATGGCGGCGGTCGACGACGACCGCTGGCCGCTGGTCGACGAGAGCTACGAGCAGACGCTCTGAGCCGGGGCCGGGGTTTCCGTCCGAAGATTCAAGCCCGCGCCGGCTGAGGGCGGGGCATGGAGTATCCCCTCTCTGACGTCCGTGTCATCGACTGCGGGCAGGTGATCGCCGGCCCGCTGTGTGCCTGTTTCATGGCCGACCTCGGCGCGGAGGTGATAAAAGTCGAGCCGCCGGACGGCGAACTCTTCCGGCCGGCGGAGGCGACGGAGGAGGAGTACGACGGCGCCCGCACTATCGACGGCGAGCCGTTTAGCCCCTCCTTCGAGCTCTACAACCGCAACAAGCGCGGGCTCGCACTGGACCTGAAGCGTGACCGCGGGCGGGCGGTGATGTACGACCTGCTCGACGACGCCGACGTGTTCGTCCAGAACTGGCCGCCGGGGGTCGCCAGCCGACTGGGGCTGGGCTGGGAGACACTCCGGGAGCGCAACCCGGACCTCGTCTACGCCCACATCACCGGCTACGGCGAGACGGGGCCGCTCGCGGAGTACCCGGGGATGGACACCATCGCCCAGCACATCTCCGGCTTTGCCTCGATACTCGGCTACGACGACGACCGCCCGCCGATCCGGTCACAGTCCTCGCTGGCGGACTACATGGCCGCCTTCTCGGCGCTCTCGAGTTCGCTCGCCGCGCTCTATCACCGTGACGTCCACGACGCCGGCGGCCAGAAGGTCGACGTCTCGCTGCTGGAGGCGCTGGTCCACCACGTCGACGGCGCCTTCGAGATCTACAACAACCAGGGGGAGGTCCCCCAGCCGGGCGGGCGCAACGCCTACTCCAGCCCCGACATGCTCTACGGCGCGGCCCGGGCGGCCGACGGGTGGGTCTGTGTTGCCCTGCTTCTGTTCTCGGACCGTGTGTGGGCGGCCTACTGTGACCTGCTCGACCGGCCGGACCTGCGCGAGACCGAGAAGTACCAGGACCGCGCGGGTCGGATGGACGACGCCGCAGAGTTGACTGCGGTCTTCGAGGACTGGCTCGCCGAGCGCACGGTCACCGAGGCCGTCGACACGCTCAACGACGCCGGTATTCCTGCCGCCGAGCACAACGACATCGGGGAGGCCGCCGAACTCGACCACATGGCGGCCCGCGAGGTGTTCCAGGCCGTCGAGCATCCCACCTTCCAGGAGCTGACCCTCACCGCCTCGCCGCTGTCGCTGTCGGAGACTGGGGTCGAGACCCCGGCACACGCGCCGCGGCTGGGGGCGGACACCCGCGAGGTGCTCGCCGACGCCGGCTACGACGAGGCGGAGCTCGCCGACCTCGCCGAGGACGGGCTCATCTAAGTCGGCCCGCATCCCGCCGGCCTCTCACCACTGTGGCTGTCACTCGGGCGGGAGCCGTGCCGTGCAGTCGCCGCTGACCAGCCCCGTTCCCTCGTCGTTCTCGACGGTGATGTCCGCCTCGACGGTCGCGCCGGTTGCCTGCTCCTCGACGGCCGTAATCTCGCCGCCCGCGGTGACGGTGTCACCGGGCCAGAGCTGTTCCTCGAAGCGGACCCGAAAGGCGGTGACGTTTGCCAGCCCGAACCAGTCGGCGACGAGGTGGGCCGCGTAGCCTGCGGTGAGCATCCCCTGGCCGAAGACGTTCCGGCTCCCGGTCGCCTGGGCGTACGGCTCGGAGTAGTGGACGGGGTTGAAGTCGCCGCTCGCGCCGGCGTACTTCACGAAGTCGGGCCGCTGGACGTCCGCGACGGTGAGTTCGGGGCCCGCGTCGCCGACAGCGACCTCGTCGGCGGCCCGGACCGTCTCGCCGGTCATCGTCGTGCCCTCCTCGGGGTCGAGATACCGGGCGCGGTCCTCGCGCTCGAGTTGGTCGCCGTCGGTGGCGGCGGTCTTTGCACTCGCCCGGTCGTCACCGCCGTTGCTGTCCCCGTCGCCGCCGACGGACGCCTCGGTCTCGATGGCCGTCGAGCGGTCAGTGAGAACGCGGGCGCCGTCCCGGTCGTAGTAGTCGGTCTCGTACTCGACGAAGGTCATCGTGCCGCCACGCCGGCCCTCGCGCTGGTAGACCGCCGCGAGCGTCGTCTCACCGTCGAGCACGTCCCCGGCCACCAGCGGCCGCTCGAACTCGTAGGCCTGTTCGCCGTGGATAACGACAGGTTCGAGCCCGAGGTCGAAGCCGGGGCCCTCGACACCCTCGGGGCGGTTGTGTGGAAACGCCGAGACCCGGGTGAAGGTGAGCGGCGCCGGCACCGCGTCGAACCCCCGTTCGGCGGCGGCGTCGGCGTCGTAGTGGGCAGAGTTGTCGTCCCGGAGGGCGCGCGCGAACTCGGCGACCTTCCCGGGGGCGACCCGGAGCCCCTCGACCGTCTGTCTCGAGTCGCCGACCATCGCCTCCAACTCCGCGAGCGGTTTCGTCGGCACTAGAGCCCCCCGTGTCGCCGGCTACTGGTGTGTGGCTGCATCGGTTCGGGGTGCGGGGGACCGGAACAAAAAGCCACCGGGGCCGCCGGTCGCAGGCGCCGTGGTGAGCCAGACTCAAGTGGACGCGCGGCCCTGTCCAAACCATGACAACGGCTCACGACCGGGAGCGTGGCTACGACTGCTCGTTCGTCGCGGACCTGCTGCCCGAGGAGCAGGTCTCCTTCGGTGACTCCGCGGCCGGGAACCACGCCGGGGACTGGGGGACAGCCGAGGACGAGGAGGTCCGACCCGACGTCGTCGTCTTCCCCGAGTCTACGGCGGACGTCTCGGCGGTCGTCGCGGCCGCCGCCGACCGGGGTGTCCCTGTCACCCCATACGCCGCCGGGACGGGACTCAGTGGCGGGGCAACCCCCGCACAGCGGGGGATCAGCCTCGACACCACACGGATGGACCGGGTGCTCGAGGTTCGGACAGGCGACCTCCAGGTCGACGTCCAGCCCGGCCTGATCGGCGAGGAACTCAACGAACAGCTCGCGGCCGACGGGCTCACGCTGCCTTCCCTGCCAACCTCGGGTGACATCTCCACGGTCGGCGGGATGCTCTCGACGGACGCAAGCGGGATGAACACCGTCAGATACGGCAAGGTCGGGGACTGGGCACTCGAACTCGAGGTGGTGCTCGCGGACGGCTCGGTCGTCGAGGTCGGGAGCAAGGCCGTCAAGTCCTCGAGTGGCTACAACCTCAAGGACCTCTTTATCGGCAGCGAGGGGACCCTGGGGGTCATCACCCGTGCGACGATGCAACTGGCAGGCATCCCCGAGCAGACCCGCGCGGGTCGGGCCGTCTTCAATTCGCTGGACGACGCCACCGCAGCCGTCCACGACGCCGTCCAGTCGGGTGTCGACCTGGCGGCGGTCGAGCTGCTCGACGACACCACCGCGAAGGTCGCAAACGCCTACTCGGACACGGACCTGCCCGACAAGCCGCTTGTCTTCTTCGAGTTTCACGCAAACCACGGCATCGAGGAGGAGGTCGACTTCTTCGAGGCCGTACTCGAGAGTCACGGCGTCGAGCGCGTCGAGGTCGCCGAGGAGGAGGCCGAGATGGCCGACCTCTGGGCGGCCCGTCACGACCTCGCCTACGCCGTCGAGGAGTACGACCCCGACCGGGTCCCCGTCGGGCCCGAGGACATCGTCGTCCCGATCAGCGCCTACCCGGAGATCATCCGCTTTGCAAAGGAAGCGGCCCGGGAGGCCGGCCTCGACTCCTTCTGGTTCGGGCACGCCGGCGACGGCAACGTCCACGGCGGTATCCTCACCCCGGAGGACGACCCCGAGGCGATGGCACGCGCCCACGAGGTCACCGACCGTATCTTCGAGCGGACGGTCGAACTCGGCGGGACGATCACCGGCGAACACGGCACCGGCCAGCACGAGAAACGCGCCCACATGAGCCGGGAACACGGGCCGGTCGGCCTCGCGCTGATGCGCGCGGTCAAACAGGCGATCGACCCCCAGGGGATCATCAACCCCGGGAAGGTCATCCCCGAGGACGCACCCGACGGGCAGGGGCCGTTCGGCTAGGACAGCGGCGTCCGACGGGGCGACCTGTGGGTTACGGGTCGGGCGCGACCGGCGAAACGGCGTCCTCGTCGACACCGTGTTCGCGGGCCAGGTCCGCGAGTGACTCGCGGATCCGCTCCGGCACGGGGATCCCCTCGCGTTCGTACTCGGTTTTGACCTCGTGTTCCACGCGGCCAGGGAGGTAGGCCCGGTCGGCCCGGGTGCCGGTGCCGGCGCTGACCTGTTCGGAGTACTCCGTCTCGTCGAGGGCTTCCTCCAGGGCCAGCAGGCGGGCCTCGTGGGCCTCACGGCTGGTAAAGGCCAGCGGGTCGAAGACGGTGAACGCGGCGGCGTTCTCGTAGCGGGAGCCGGACTGGGGGGTGACGGGGCTGTCACTCCAGGTCGCCGCGAACAGCTCCGCGACGAGCATCAGCCCCGTCCCCTTGTAGCCCGCAGTCTGGCCGCCAAGCGGCGCCAGCGCCCCCCGCTCCTCCTCGTTGAACTCGTCGGGGTCGAGCACCGGCTCGCCGGCCTCGTCGACGGTCCACTCGGGGTCGATCGAGTCGGCCTTTCCGGCCATCTGCCGGACGTTGACCTTCCCGTAGGCCACCTGGCTTGTCGCCATGTCCATGACCACATCGTGGTCGAGGGCGTCGAAGCCGGGTAGCCCGAAGGTCAGCGGGTTGGTGCCAAAGCGGCGCTCGGCGCTGCCGGCCGGCGCGACCGGGTCACCCGAGGTCATGTTGGTAAAGCCGACGAACCCCAGCCCGGCTTCGGCGGCCTGCTCGGCGAACCAGCCAACCCGGCCGATGTGCGTTGCCTTTCTGAGCCCGACGGTCACCGACGGGTGGCCCCCCTCGGTCACGCGGTCGATAGCGAGGTCGGTGGCCGCCCGGGCGACCGCGTGGCCAAAGGCGTGGTTACCGTCGACGTGGACCGTCGCGCCGCGGTCGGCGACGACCTCGTGGCTCGCCTCCGGCACCAGGTGGCCGTCGAAGGCCCACTCGAAGTAGTCGGGGATGAGTTGGACACCGTGGGAGGGGTGGCCCCGGAGGTCCGCCCCGACCAGCGAGGCGGCGACGGTCTCCGCCACCGCCCGCTCTGTGCCCGTCTCTGCGAGCGTCAGGGCCGCAAACTGCTCGAGTACGTCACTGTCGATCCGTCCCATACCCCACTCTCCGGCGGCGCCGGCTTAGTCCTATCCCCGGAGCCCGGGCGACGGGCGCCGCTCCACGCATCCCTCGGCCTCCGGGCGTCCAAACAGTTATGCAATGGCCCGGCACAGGTGGGCGCATGAACGTCGCCCAGGCCGTTGCACACACGCTCGAGGAGGAGGGCGTCGAGTACCTGTTCACCTACCCGATCAACCCGATCATCGAGGCCGCCGCGGCCGTCGACATCCGCCCGGTCCCCGTCCGCCAGGAGCGGGTGGGGCTCCACATGGCCGACGCCTTCTCGCGCACGACGGCGGGCGAGGAGATCGGCGTCTTCTGCATGCAGTTCGGCCCCGGCGCCGAGAACGCCTTCCCCGGCGTTGCCCAGGCCTACGGCGACTCGGTCCCGCTGGTGGTGTTGCCGATGGGCTACGAGCGCAGCAAGACCGAGGTCGACCCAAACTTCGACGCCTCTGACAACTACGGCGAGGTGACAAAGACCTGCGAGCAGGTCACCGACCCAGAGGAGGCGGTCAACGCCGTCCGGCGGGCGTTTAACAGCGCCCGCAACGGCCGTCCCCGGCCCGCGCTCGTGGAGTTCCCGATGGACGTCTTCAACGAGGAGGTCGGCGACGTCGAGTACAGCCCGCCGACCGAGAACCGCCCGGCGCCCGACCCCCGACGGGTCCCCGAGGTGGTCGACGCACTTCTGGACGCCGAGGACCCGGTCATCTGGGCCGGCCAGGGGGTCCACTACGCCGAGGCCTGGGCGGAACTCCGCGCGGTCGCCGAACTGCTGGAGGCGCCGGTCGCCACCAGCCTCCAGGGAAAGAGTGCCTTTCCCGAGACCCACCCACTCTCACTCGGTGTGGGGGCGCGCTCGATGCCAACACCCGTCCGGGAGTATCTGGAGGCCGCCGACCTGGTGTTCGGTATCGGCTGTTCGTTCACCCGGACACTCTACGCCACCGAGATGCCCGGGGACGCCACCATCGTTCACTCGACGCTCGACCCCGCCGACATCGACAAGGGGCTGGTCGCCGACCACGCCCTGGTCGGGGACGCCAAGCTGACGCTCGCGGCGCTCACGGCGGAACTCGAGGACCGGGTCGCGGGCGGCCGGGGCCGCTACGACGACCTCGCTGCGGATATCGCCGACCGCCAGGCGGCCTTCCACGAGGAGTGGGCGGACAAACTCACCTCCGACGAGGTGCCGCTGACCCCCTACCGCGTGATCAACGATCTCCAGGAGACCGTCGACGTGAGCGAGACGGTCATCACCCACGACTCGGGCAGCCCCCGCGACCAGCTCGCCCCCTTCTGGCAGCCCGAGGAGCCGCTTTCCTACATCGGCTGGGGAAAGACCACCCAGCTTGGCTACGGGCTCGGGCTGGCGATGGGCGCGAAGCTGGCTCACCCCGACAAGCTCTGTATCAACGTCTGGGGTGACGCCGCAATCGGGATGACCGGGATGGACTTCGAGACCGCCGTCCGCGAGGAGATCCCGATCCTCTCGGTGCTGTTCAACAACTTCTCGATGGCCTGTGAGGTCGACCTGCTCCCGACCGCGGACGAGAAGTACAATACGACGGATATCTCGGGCAACTACGCCGACATGGCCGAGGCCTTTGGCGGCTACGGCGAGCGGGTCAGACAACCCGAGGATATCGTCCCCGCCATCGAGCGCGGGGTCGAGCGGACCGAGCAGGGGACGCCCGCGCTACTCGAGTTCATCACCTGCAAGGAGACCGAGTACCCCGAGATGTAGGCGGGGCCGTCCCCGTGGCGTCGCGGTGCCGGCTACTCGCCGCCGGGGTTCTCGACGCGCTGAAACGCCACAGAGGGCTGTGGCGGCGGCGACATCAGCCCCGGATTGCCGTCAACGGGACGGGCCGGCGGGAACGCACGCGGTGGACCGGCGACCGTCAGACACAGCGACGGGCTTGTGACTGTGAGGCCATCACTGTTGGACATGTCCGAGGACGGTCCCGAGTACGACGT
>JAQCNN010000287.1 GCA_028275005.1 Salinirussus sp. | reverse complement strand
AGCGAGGCGGACCGACTCGCGGCTGCGGTCCTCGTGGTGTCTGTGCTGGTCTTTCTCGGTTCGAGCGCCGTCCTGGACACCGCAGTCCTCGCCGGGCTGGCAACCCTGCTTCGGCGGGCTTCGTTCGTCTCGGTCGTCGTCTCGGGGGGGTACCTCGCGGCGAAGTACCTCCTCAACCCCACCGGTTGGTGACCCCGCCCCGGACAGGCTGTCGTTTCGGGTGTGAGCCACCGGCGTCTCTCACTGCCCCGGTCCCGTCTCAGAGTGCTTCGCCACACCTCCAGCAGTAGTTCGCCCCGCTGTAGTGTTTGTCATTCTCACACCGGTCACACCGAACGTCGACCTCGCCGGTCTGCCTGGCCCGCACTACCAACCACGGAATAACTGTCACAGCGGCGATGAGCGCGACCGACGTCGCCAGCTTCCCGGCGGCGGTGACCGGCACGGCGTTGCCAAAACCGGTCGTCGTCAACGCGACGACGGAGTAGTACAGGGTGTCCCCGTAGTTGTTGAAGCTCTCGTTCACCCCCGCCTCCACCCCGTAGATTGCGCCGGCGTGAAGATTCAGTATGATGAATATGAGGATCAGAAGCTCCGCCACGACCACCTGTCTCGAGGTGAGCTCGTAGTTGAAGAAGTTGTCATCCTCCAGGGCTATCCTGGTGAACCTGAGCACCCTGAGGACCTGGATGCTCCGAAAGAACGCGAGCTGGCCGACTACTGGAACAAAGACAATCAGCAACGCAGGAAGAATCGCCAGCAGGTCGGCAACCGAGTAGAAACTCCTCGCCTCGTCCAGCGCGCTGTCAGCGTAGTCCAGCCTGGAGAGGTACTCGAAGAGAAAGACCAGTGCCAGACAGAACTCGGCGGCGATGATCTGTGTCTGATACGGCCTGGCGAACTCGTAGGTGCCCACGATATACAACAGCAGGAATCCGACGTTGAGGCTGTACAGCAGGTAAGACGTGTATCTCCCCCTCCAGGTGTCCAGGTCAGAGAGCAGTCGGCCGAACTGTCTGGTAGGCCTGTCCATGTGTCACGTGGGAGTTACTAATCGCCGGTAACGAGTGCTACGGTAGCCCGGTCCGCTGACAGGACGGTCCCGGGCGGCTCGCCCATCCGAACGACCAGGGCTACCGGAGAGGACCACGGGGTGTCGGTTCAGCGAGCGTCGGCCCCAGTCCGCCGGACCTCACCCGGCCCGTGGCCGACGGCGCTCGGCGACGACCGAACGGCCCGTCACAGCCGCGCCTCGAGGTCGGTGATGACGGCCGGCGGGAGGGCAAGCCCCCCGAGTATCGCCGCCCGACGGTCGTCGTCACCGTGTCCCGCGACGAAGCCGTTCAGCCGGGCGGCGACCGCCGAGTCAACGATGTCAAACCCTCCCGCCGACAGGAGCCGGTCGCCGACGGGCGTCGAGCGGAGGCTGTACTTCTGGTGGTAGCCCTCGGCGAGTGTGAACCCGTCGAGGGGTTCGACGCGCGTGGCCACCTCGCGGCCGGCCCGTGTGGCCAGTCGCTCACGGGTCCGCTCGGCAGCAGCCCGCTGACGTTCGTCGGCGACGAGCACAACACCACGGTACTGCCGTTTCGGGGCCGAGAAGGGGTCGTGGTGTGCCCAGAACACCTCCAGGAGGGACTCGTAACTCGTCTCGTCCGGGTCGTAGGACACCTGCACGACCTCGGTGTGGTCGCCGAGGCTGTAATAACTGGGCTCCGGTGTGGTGCCGCCGGCGTACCCGACCCGTGTGCGAACGACCCCGGGTCTGATACCGAAGCGGGCCTCGGGACCCCAGAAACAGCCCATCCCGAAGGTCGCAGTCTGGGTCTCCGACGGCGGCGCCGCCGTGTCGAGGGCGTACTGTGAGACGGTTTCTTCCGCTGCTGTCATACGTCCGTTCGGGGCCACGGCGGATTGAGGCTGTCGCTCTCAGCCCCCGGGGTCGGGGTCTGTGTCGGCCTCCTGTTCGGGCCGGAACTCCCGGCTGACCGCCTTCCAGGCGCCGGTGCGAAACCGGAGGAGATTCACCACCATCGGCACCCCCGTCTCGGCGAGTAGCGCGGCCTGGAGTGCCAGCACACCCAGGCTGGTGACCGTCCCGAGCACAGCCACCGGGAGCGCGACCAGGTAGAGGCCGGCGAGTGTTGCCAGGAACGGGACCCTGGTGTCGCCGGCCCCGCGGAGCGCGCCCGTCGCCGAGCCGTCGATACCGAGTGGCACGACACTCAGCGCGGCAATCCGGACGAAGGCGGCGGTAACGCCGATATCACGGTCGACGAACACGGCGGCGATCGGTCGGGCGGCGACCAGGACGACGGCGGCAGCGCACAGATAGACGACCAGCGAGAGCTTGATTATCTCGCGACCGTAGAGTGCCGCCAGCCCCTCTTCGGCGGCCCCTAACGCCTGGCCGACCAGTGTCGACGCGGCGATGGAAAACCCCCACGCGAAGGCGTTGAGCAGGTCCCGGACCTGCCGGCCCACACCGACCGCCGCGAGGACGGCGGAGCCAAAGGACCCGGCGACCCAGAGCAGCGGAAACACCGCCAGCCCCTGTCCGACCCGTCGCGCCGCGAGCGGGGCGGAGACGGTTGCCAACTGTCGGACGAGCCCAGCGGTGGGCCGAAGCCCCAAGCCGACCGGGATCGGGCTAGCGCCCCGACCTAAGTATGTGTGCCCTGTCAGCCCCCAGGCAAAGACGACCGCGACCGCGGCCGTCGAGAGTGTCGTCCCGAGCGCCGCCCCGAACACACCCAGACCGGCGCCGAACACCAGCCCCCCGCTGAGGGCGACGTTCAGCACCGCGCCGCCGGCGCGGATGCTCATGGGTGTGCGGGTGTCGCCCACCCCGGCGTAGGTGCGCGAGGCGACGAGATTCACCCCCTCGAAGAGCAGCCCGGGCGCGACGACGGCGAGATACACCGCCCCAAAGCGGGTGGTCGCCGGGCTGCCGCCGACCACCCCGACCAGCGGGCGGGCCCCGAACCCGAACAGGGTGACCACCGGCACCGCAAGCCCGATGGCGACCAGGAGACTCAGCCCAGCAACCTCGGCGGCCCGGTCGGCGTCCCCGCCGCCGTAGTTCTGTGACACCAGCGAGAGGGTCCCCCCGGCGAGGCCGATAAAGACGAGTTTCCCAACCGTCCAGTAGGCGTTGGCGACAGTCAGTCCGGCGACTGCCTCGCCCCCGACCGCGACCCCGACGATGGCGAGGTCGACAGTCCGCTTCGACATGATGGCAAAGCCGGTGACGATACGGGGCCAGGCGAGGCCGACGGTCTCACCGAACCGCCCACGGTCGATGACGTTCCCGCGAGCCAGCAACCCGGCGAGCATCCCCCAGACAACGGCGAGACGGTCGCGCACACTGACCGTTGCGCTGTTGGCCAGTTAGCGGTGTCGAACGACCTGCGTGGGGTGTGAGATACCGAACACAGCAGGTCCCTACGGGGGTGTTTTTCACCTCCGTTCCCACCGAACTGGCTACTTCCGACCGGGAACCGCCGGATACGCCGACTGTGTCCGGCTGTACTGTCTGTCGAGTCTCGTGGGGGCTACTCCGGGCTCTCGGTCTGCCGGAGCGTCGTTCCGAAAAATTCACTCAGCCAGGTGAGCTGTGTGGTCGTGGCGGTGAGGGAGTCCTTTGCGGCCTGTTCGTCGGCGATACGGTACTCCTTTGTCTGGACGGTCTCGCGCTGTGCGAGGGTGCCGTCCTCCTCGAGCGAGTGGAGGTGTGGATAGACGGTCCCGGGGCTGAACTGGACGCCAAAACGGCGGGTGCACTCCCGGATGATCTCCATCCCGTTTGCCTCGCCGTGGGAGAGGAGAATTGCGAGTATGAGTTCGTCGAGGTGCTCACTGGCGAACGACCGGTCGAGTTGTGTGTTCTCCCCGAGTGGCCCGGGGACCCGGTCCGAGTCTGTGACCCCGTTCGCTTGCGCCTGTGTCGAGTCGTGCCCGGACGGCTGCTGTGTGTGGGTCGAAGACTCCTGACTTAGATCTGGGTCCATGTGTTCTGCCTTACCACTGTGACTCCAACGGCGGATAATAACCATTCTCCCGTGCATATCAGAGCTGATAACACCCGGCCGGGCACCACGGGGCCGCTGTCTCGGGACAGCAGGAGACTAATACCGGTCGACAGACCGGTATACGACTAATAACTACCATATCCCGCTCCCTCGCATAGAGTGCTTCCAGCCATGAGTCGAGTCACCGTCACCGGTTCGCGTCGCGAAGCATGGCTCTCGGACCAGGGGCCGGGTGACAGCCAGTGTGCGGACCGGGTGGACGGCCATGACTGACCGGGCGGGCTCCGTCCGAGCCCTCACGGTCGGCGTTGTACTTACTGTGATCCTGTCACCGGTAACCGGCCTCGTGGCGGCCCAGTCCACCGCACCCGGTAGCCACCCAGCCCCGGATACCGACGGTGTGGACGTGACGGGCGGGCCGGAATCCACCGCCGGTCTCCTCGCAGAGGCCGTCAGCCCCGAGAGGCCCGTCTCGTACACGTCGACGGCCGCCGAGGACACCGGCGACCGCGGCGGGAACGACACCGAAAACCGGACTGTCGCCCCTGGCGACCCACCGACTGTGGCCACCTCCGATATCCGTGGGCTGGAGCCCCGCACTGTCGAGGCAAACGAGACACTGACGGTGGGTATCGTCACCGAGAACACCGGGCCCCGGGCGGGGACGCAAACACTCACCTTCGCGGTCGACGGGGTGACTGTCGGTACCGAACAGGTCACACTCGCCTCGGGCGAGACCGAGACTGTCCGCTTTACACACGAGACCGACAGCAGTGATACCGGCACCCACACTATGACAGCAAGCGGGGAAAACGACACACTCCGTGAGACGCTTCGGGTCACCGAACCCGAGGACGACCACCGGCCAATCCACTGGCAGGTCGACTTTGGCGCGGGCCCGAGCCCGCCTGCCCCACCGGCGTACTGGCCGAACGACCTGCTGGCCGCGCTGGGCAACTCCAGTCACGGTGTGCTCCGAAACCCCTCGGTGTTGCGACAGGCCAACGAGAGCCAACTGGGGGCTGTGCGTATCGTCGACAACGAGTCCAGGTTCGACGACGACGGGGACCCGACGGAGGTCACGGTCCGGTTCGAGCTCGCGGACGACGCCGAGCCGCGTGACCTGCACCTCGCCGTGTACACTCTCCCAGGACCGTTCGACCGGGAGGAGGTCGACCAGCAGGAGCTGTTCGAGCTCTCGAACGGAACCTACGAGGGCGGTGAGACGGGCGAACTGACCGTTTCGGTCCCACAACCCGGCCCCGACGGCGGTGTCGACCCGACCTGTTCGTCCGACGTTCTGCCGTGGATTGATTGTATGTTTTAGCCCCCGGTCGACCCGTCTCGTGGCGTCTCCACCCCGCCACGCGATGCGGTGGCCACCCCAGAGCACGGCGAGGTGTGCCCGGCCGGGTGGGTAAGACTAACACATATATATCCCTCGCAGACAGGATAGATATGTGAAACCGGATAGCGACCTGATGCGGGTTACGGAGCCCTCTGTGATCGCGATGCAGTGGCTCGTGCTCGCGGCCGCCTACTTCACCCTGCTGTTGTTTCTTATCGGTGTGTTCGACCTGACACTCAGCCTGTGGGCCCTCATAACGAGCGGGAACTTCACCGACCCGCTTGCCGTCGTTGGGCTGCTCGACACTGTGCTTCTACTGCTGATCATCGTCGAGGTTCACCGGACGCTGATCGCGTACGCCCGCAACGAGCCCGTCGTACGGATCGTGGTGGGTGCTGCGATCATCGCGATCGCACGCGAGATAATCAGCTTCCGTATCAGTGACTTCGAGACGGCGACCGGTGCCCTGACAGCCGCCGGCGGCTTCGGTGTCCTCCTCCTCGGACTCGTCGTCGCGTACTTTGTCGTCCGGTACGACGCCGACGACCCGGGCTACAACTAGCTGCCCCCTCTCACGGCGCTCCCGGGACACAACAGCCTGTTCGACCCCGCCACGACACAGCTCCGTCGACCCAGCTCCTGTACAACTGTGATAAGGGTCGACTACGCAGCGATACCAGGCGAGTTCGTTG
>JAQCNN010000233.1 GCA_028275005.1 Salinirussus sp. | reverse complement strand
CAGTACTTCGAGCTGATCGTCGACACCGACAACAACGAGCCGGAGATAAGCGAGTCCTCGACGACCACCTGGGACCGCCCCCACGGCACCCGGATCGAACTGGAGATGGAGGGGAACATGCGGGCCCGCCAGCAGCTACACGACTACGTCAAGCACACCGCGGTGGTCAACCCTCACGCCCGGCTCGAACTCCGGGAGCCGAGCGCGGAGTTCAAGTACGAACGGGCAACCGACCAGCTCCCCGCCGAGACCGAGGAGATCCGCCCCCACCCACACGGGGTCGAGCTCGGGACGCTGATCAAGATGGCCGAGGCGACCGACTCCTACTCGGTCTCGGGGTTCATGCAGGAGGAGTTCACCCGGGTCGGCGGCAAGACCGCGGACTCGGTGATCGCGAACTTCACCGACCGCCACCTCGGCCGCGGGATGACCTGGCGGCCGCCCGCCGGCCACGAGACGGCGGACATCGAGAGCGCCGTCACCGAGGCCGTCGCAAACAAGAGCAGGGAGGCAACCGCGGACTTCGCGGCGCGGGTAGCCACGGAACTCGGCGAGCACGACCGGGTAGCCCACCACCAGGTCGTCGCGACAGTCGCGGACGCCGCGGACGCGGTCGCCGAGGAGTACGACACGACCTTCGGTGAAACTGTCCGGGAGAAGGCCGCCGCGGCCGCCTGGGGGGCAGTCACCGCCGAGCGTGTCCCGGACGTGTACGGGCCCGTGGACGCGGCCACGACCGACCGGAAGGACGATACGGCTGTCCAGGGGCTCGCCGAGCGCCTGGCGGCGAAGTTCGGCGACACCGACGAGGGGGGTCGTCACCGTGTCACCCGCGACGAGCTGACCGAGTACGTCCGGCGGGCCGCGGAGATGACGGAGGAACACGACGATGCGACCTTCGGGGAGACCGCCCGTGGGAAGGTCGTCGACGCACTCTGGGCGGCCTGTGAGCGGGTGCCCGACGACCCGCCTCGGGTCCACGCCGTCGCGAGCGACCGTGACACCGCCTCCGAGCTGCTTGAGGCGATGCGCGAGACAGATATCATCGCCCCGCCGACGGGCTGTCTGGCCCCGATCACCGAGGAGCTCGTCGAGGCCGGCCTCAAAAAGGAGTTCGACGCCGACTTCTACGCGGCGGCCACGAGAGACGCGTCGGTCCACGGTGGTGACCCGTTCATCATCGAGGCCGGGCTGGCCTACGGGGGGGATATCGGGGCCGAGGGTACCGCCGACGTGATGCGCTTTGCCAACCGCGTGCCGCTGGTCTACCAGCGCGGCGCGTGTGCGACCACCGACGTGATCAAGGGGATCAACTGGCGCAACTACGGCCTCGACCAGCCGGGTGGGTCGGGGGTCCCCAACGGCCCCACGGTCATCATGATTCACGTCGCTTCGACCAACGTCCCCTTCACCAGCGAATCGAAGGACGCCGTCGCGAACGTCCCGGAGATCGAACGCGAGATCGAGTTGGCGGTGCGCGAGGCAGCCCGCGAGCTAAAGAGCTTCCTGAGCAAGCGCCGCTCGATGCAACAGCGCCGGGAGAAACAGGACAAGCTGACGACCATCCTCCCGGAGATGGCCGAGAAGCTCGGGGAGGTGACCGGCCAGCCGGCGCTGGACATCGACGACACGATGGCCCGGATCATGAACAACGTCCTCGTCGAGCGCGACCGCGAGAACGGCCAGGTCCGGCTGACCGTGGAGAACAACACCGACACCAGCGCCGAGCTTGCGGTGACGGATATCGTCACCGCCGAGCCCGACCTGAACGGGGGCGGGGCGGACAACGGCGACCCGACCGTCGTCGAGATGGACGGCGAGTACTTCCTGAAGTGGGCGCCGAACGTCCCGGGCGGCGACGAGGCGACCCTTGCGTACGACCTCGACGGCGAGGCCGACTGTGAGCTCTCCGTCGAGGGTATCGAGGACGAGAAACTGACTGTCGACGCCTGACAATGAGCACTGACACCCCTACCCTGACCGAGGACGAGCAGCGAGCCCGCGACCAGCTCGTCGACCTCGCGGCACAGTTCTACGACCAGTTCGAGTCCGGGACGGTCCCGAGCATGGATGTCCCCACCCGCACGAAGTCGAACATCGAGTACGACCCCGAGATGAAGGTGTGGGTCTACGGGGACCGCCACTCGACCCGGTCGGCAAACTCGATCCGCGGGGCCCAGAAGCTACTGAAAGCCGTCTACACTATCGACTTCCTCAGCCGGCAACTCGAGGAGGGCCGGTCCTCGACGCTGCGGGAGCTGTACTACCTCTCTGAGTCCTGGGACCTGGACGAGGCCCAGTTCTCCAGCCAGGACGAGTCCAACGACCTGATCGAGGACCTCGAGATCGTCTCGGGGGCAACGCGGGAGGACTTTCACATGCGACCCGAGGAGTCGGGTGCGACCGTGATGGGGCCGCTGCTGCTGCGCGAGCAGACCCGCCGAGGCGAGCGGGAGATCCACTGCCAGGAGGATGTCGGCGAGGGCGGCTACCAGATCCCGAACAACCCCGACACCATCGAGTTTCTCGACTCCGACGCCGACTTCGTCCTCTGTGTGGAGACCGGCGGGATGCGCGACCGGCTTGTCGAGAACGGCTTTGACGACGAGATGAACGCGCTCGTCGTCCACCTGAAGGGACAGCCCGCCCGCGCGACCCGGCGACTCACCAAGCGCCTGCGCGACGAACTTGAGCTGCCGGTGGTGGTGTTCACCGACGGTGACCCCTGGAGCTACCGGATCTACGGCTCGGTGGCCTACGGTTCGATAAAGTCCGCCCACCTCTCCGAGTATCTCGCCACGCCCGAGGCGGACTTTGTCGGCGTCCGCCCGCAGGACATCGTCGAGTACGACCTCCCGACCGACCCGCTCTCCGACTCGGATATAAACGCCCTGGAGTCGGAACTCGAGGACCCGCGGTTCCAGACGGACTTCTGGGAGGAACAGATCGAACTGCAGCTCGACCTCGAAAAGAAGTCCGAACAGCAGTCACTGGCCTCCCGTGGGCTCGATTTCGTGACGGACACCTACCTCCCCGAGCGGCTGGACGAGATGGGCGTGCTCTGACCGGTGTCGGCCAGCCCGCGACAGCGGCCGGTGACCGGCCGCTCCCTCCCGGGACCGGCGGGCCGTAACCGGTACGGTCGCTCCCACCTGTCTTCGCGCTCTCCCTTCGTGACGACCTACCCCTCGTCGAGCGCCACCGCTACGCCGCGCTCGCGACAGTCCGCCGCGAATGCGGCCGAGTCCGTCCGCAACGCCTCGAACGTGTTGTAGTGTACCGGGACGACGAGCTCCGGGTCCAGCAGCTCCGCGAGCTCGGCGGCTTCGTGGCGGTCCATCGTAAACGCCCCCCCGATGGGTGGCAGGAACACGTCTACGTCCAACTCGGCGTGTCCGGGGAGGACATCGGTGTCGCCCGGCCAGAAGACCGTAGTGCCCTCGAAGGAAACGAGGAACCCACAGCCCAACCCTTCCGGGTGGAAGGGCGTCCCGTCGGCGGCCGTGTGTGGCCCCTCTGGCTCGTTGTACGCCGGAACGGTCCAGACAGGGAGGTCGGCGGCCACCAGTTCGTCCTCCATCGAAACCCGCCGAACCTCTCGGTTTAGCTCGGACAGCCGCGGCAGGTCGCGGCTGCTGTCCCGCCGGTTGATGCCTTCAAAGGCAAGTACAGTCGTCCGGCCGTCAGAGACCCGCCTGACCCCGTCGGCGTCGTAGTGGTGGACGTGTGAGAGGCAGACGAGGTCGGCGTCCTCGGGCCGGTCGTCCCGTCCGGGCGGGTGTGCGTCGGCGGCGGCCGGGCTGTCCGGCTCCCAGTCGCCGGTGAGCACGCCGTAGCGCCCGGGGTCGAGGTAGACGGTCCGGCGGCCCTCGACCCGGACCGTCGCGTAGCCGAGCCACTCCATCGTGAGTCTGTCGTGGGTAACTGTCATTGACATCGGTCCGGCCGGCAGGGAAAAAAGCCCGTCGTGGAGCCGGTGGCCCCGGAGCCAGGTCGCCCCAGCCCCACAGCTATCTCGCTGCCCCTGTCACCCGGTCCCCGTGCCGTTGATCGTGATGACGGCACCGGGTGTCCCCTTGTTCGAGAGGGTCGGGTACGGGCGGTCCGCCTGGGAGCCGGCGGGGCGATACGGCCCCTGGTAGTCGTAGACGCGGTTGTCGTTCGTGTCAAGATGTGTCGTGATGTGGACCTCCGCCCCGTCCGCAACCGAGCGGCGCAACTGGACTGTCAGGTCCTCCTGGGCCCCGGGCTCGATGTACTCGCTGACGCCGAGAACGCTCCCGTTGACCGTCCCCTCCCGGACGACGATGAAGCCGCCCTCGGAGCTGGTCGCAGCGTCGACCGTAACCGAGTCGCCGGAGTCGGAGACGGTGACACCGCCGGCCGCGACGGAGGCCACCGGCGCGGAGATGAGCACGAAGACCAGGTACGCCATCCCGAGCATAGCGGCGGCGTGTTTGGTCCCGTCCCGCAGCGAACCGTTGCCGAGCTGGCCGGCGATAAAGCCCGAGCAGACCGCCTGGACCAGGGCGGTGTGAAAGAAGACAAGCGTGTAGGCGGCCTTGTCGACCCGGCCAAAGCGGGCGAACGCGTCGACGTTGACGCCCAGCCGACTGGTCTGGTCGGCGCTGGGCGTCGGCACAGCCTCCGGCAGGCTCGGCACCAGCACCTGGTTGACCGCGATGATGATGACCAGAAAGACCAGAAAGGCGATGTAGATGACGACCAGGTAGGTGAGCATCTGCTGACGGCGCTGGCGCCGCAGGTCCAGGTCGGACCGCGCCTGCTCCGAGGCGATCCGGAGCACGCCGCCGAGGTCACCGCTCGCCCGCATCGCGTTGTTCAGCAGGACGACCACCCGGGTGACTGCCGTGGTCCGGACCCGGCGACCGAGCCGCACCAGCGCGTCGTCGACGTTCGACCCGTACTCGATATCCCGCCAGACCCGCTCGACCTCCGGGGTGAGCACCCCCAGGTCGCTCCCGCGGACCCGGTCGATGCTCTTGACGAGCGTCATTCCGGCCTCGTTGAGGCTGGCCAGCCGCTCCAGCAGCTCCGGCACCGTCGCCTCGATCCGGTCGATCCGTCGCTTGTACACCTCCCGCACCGCCCCGTAGCTGACGAGAACGACCAGCGTCGACTGTATCACGAGGTCGTCGAGGACCCAGATGTTGACCCCGGTGCCGGTCAGCGCACCCGGCAGCCGGAGCAAAAAGAGCGCGACTGCGACCGGTGCCGTGAGGTACAACACCGTCGTCGGGTCGGACAGCGCCGTCCGGAACGGGCGCTGGACCGCGCTCCGCAGCCGGGTGACCCGGTCGTGCCACGCCAACACCCGCTCGTTTGCCGCGTCCGCGGCGACCCCGCCGTCGGCCGTCCGCTGCTCGGCGCGAGGCGAGGCCCGGACCGGCGTGTCGACGGGCAGCCGGTCGAGGACCTCGCTGCCGGTCCCGCGTGCGACCCCCAGTGTCTCCAGCTTCGAGGACAGAAAGACCGCAAAGCCGGCGTTTGCGAGCGGGATCAGCAGATACGCCACCATCTGGAGGAAGGGAAGCGTGTCGGTCGTCGTCAGGCCGAACACCAACAGGATCGTGATGAAAAACAGGACACCGGCGACGAACACCGTCACGTAGCCCTCGGCGACCGTCGCGAGGAACTCGAGCACCTCCTCCTGGCGTTGCTCGGACTTCTCGCGGAAGCGTTCGTACGACTCCCGCAGAAACTCGGCGCGGTCGCTACCACTCTGGAGGACGCTCGCGAGGTTCTCGGTGAAGGTGTTGAACTGCTCGCTGGGGGTGCGCCGCCCCATCCGCCGGAGTGCGGAGACCATGTCGCGGCCAAACAGCTCCATCTCGCGGACGACCAGCCGCATCTCCCGGGCGGATTCGCCGTACACCCCGCTGTTCTCCCCGAGAGTCCGCAACACCTCCGGCGTCTCCATCCCGCCCTGCGAGAGGGCGTACATGAACGCGGTCGTCCGTGGCAGCCCCTCCTCGATGCTACGGCGGCGCACCTCGGCGTTGCTCTCGGGGAGCTTCCAGCGGAAGACGTAGGCCCCTGCCGCGACGGCGACCCCACCGACAGCGAATCCGCCGCCGAGCAGCCCCCAGTACAGCTCCGGCGAGACGACCAGTTCGAAGCTCTTGGAGAACCCCAGCGCCCCGGAGATGGTGTTTGGCAACTCGGCGAGCTTTCGGATGACCGGCTCGACAACCAGCAGGAGTCCGGCAACGGCGTAGGCGGTCCCGAACCCGCCGCCGACAAAGCCAAACAGGACGAACAGATAGGTCTTTGCGGCGTACGTCCGGTGTGACTGGCCGATGTAGGCCGACTCGATCAGCCGTTTTCGCTCCGTGTCCTCGGAGAGCACCCGGCCAAAGAGCACGCGAGCCAGCCGGGCAACGACCCGGTCGACCCGGGCGTTGACCTTCGACCCGGCGTAGGCCGCTGTCGGGAGGACAACGAACACGAGCGGCAGGAGGTGGACGAGGCTCATCCCTGGGGCCGGATGTCTGGCGCGTCGGTCTCGGACTCCTCGAGGCCGGCGCGGTCGATCCGCGAGAGCACCGCCTCCTGGTCGGCGTAGTACTTGTTGACCATCGCCGTGAAGCGGCGGTAGTCGGTGATCCCCTCACGCCTGAGATACCGGAGAAATCGGCGTCGGTTTTTCAACTCCTGGAGGAGTCTGGACTCACTCCAGCCGTTCTCCTCGCGGACCTCCTCCATGAGCCCGGAGTTACTCTCCGAGAAGGTGTCGGCGGTGGCGTTCCAACTGTAGGCGTTGGCGTAGTCGAGTTCGCCGGTCCGCTGGTCGATCCCCTCGATCTCCGCGACGGTCTTTGCGCGGCGAACCCGCTCGTCGTCCGTCCGGCCGAGCACCTGCACACAGAGGATATCGAGCGAGATGACCATCGGTCGGGGGACGTTGATCGGCTCGTTCTCCAAGCGGTTGATAACGGTCTGGACGGAGTCGGCGTGCAGCGTCGAGAAGGTCGTGTGGCCGGTGTTCATGGCCTGAAAGAGGGTGATCGCCTCCTCACCTCTGACCTCGCCGACGATGATATACTCCGGCCGGTGTCGCAGCGCCGACCGCAGCAGGTCGTACATCGCGATGTCACCCTCGCCGACCCGCTCGCGGGTCACCGAGGACAGCCAGTTGTCGTGGTACAGCGACAGCTCACGGGTGTCCTCGATAGTCAGCACCTTCGAGCGGGGCGGGATGAACATCGAGACCGCGTTCATCGACGTTGTCTTTCCGGCCGCCGTGCCGCCGGCGAAGATCAGCGACTTGTTGTGTTCGATAGCCAGCCAGAGATAGGCGAGCATCCGGACGCTGAAGGTGCCGTACTCCAGCAGGTCGATCGGCGTAAAGGGCTCGTCGGCGTACTTCCGGATGGTGTAGGCCGAGCCCTTCGGGGTGACCTCCTCGCCGAGTGCGAGTTCGACCCGGGAGCCCTCTGGCAGCGTCGTGGAGACGACCGGGTCCGAGACCGAGATATGCCGGCCCGACTGCTGGGCGAGTTGGATCACGAAGTTGTCGAGTTCCTCGCGGTCGTAGGTCACGCTGGTCTCGATGTCGGTGTACTGGTCGTGGTAGATGAACA
This sequence comes from Salinirussus sp., assembly GCA_028275005.1. Lineage (GTDB taxonomy): Archaea > Halobacteriota > Halobacteria > Halobacteriales > Haloarculaceae > Salinirussus. The sequence continues at coordinate 3,162 of JAQCNN010000233.1, read as the reverse complement.
CCGGCAACCCCGGCCCGTCACAGGAGATATCCTCGATGTGGGGGTCGTGCATCAACGGGTCGAGCTTGCCGTACCCCTGGAAGGCCCGGTAGAGGTAGTAAAACAGCCGGTAGAACGACTCCTCGGCGACGCTGACACCGTACTCCTCGAGGCGTTCGTGCAGCTCCTCCCGGAGTGCGGCTTCGGGGTCCTCGGCGACGTCCTCGCGGTACAGCAGGGGGTCGCGGACCTCGTCGAACAGCCGGTCGAGCAGCCGCCGCTCTAGGTCAGACAGCGCCGGCTCGACGACGTGGTAGTAGTGTTCGCTCTCCTCGGGGTCGTAGTTGACCGAGGCAAAGGCAAAGGGGGCGTTCAGCCAGTAGCGGTCGAGTTCCTCGTAGCCGTCGAGCCCGTCGAAGCTGACCAATCGGTCGTGGCGTTTTGGGTCGTACTCGGTGACCGTCATCGTCGACCCGCTCAACACCCGGGCGGTCTGTGCGAGCCAGCCTCGGATCCCGCCGAGGGGTCCGTCCCTGTCCGCTGTGCCCTGTGCCATCGTTTTTCGTCGCAGTGGATGCGAGTTACTCGGCCAGCTACTTATACTGCCTGCCCGTTCCGGGACGCCAACAGCGGGCCGACACCGACGGTTCAGACCCGCTCGGTCCGCAGGAGGACGAGCCCAAAGCCGAGCTGGAAGAGTATCCCGACCGGGACGGTCGTCCCCGCGGTCGCCTGCCAGTGTTGCCAGAGCGGGACCAGCAGGACAAGCCCCGCCACGAGCAGCAGCAGGCCGAGCGCGCGAACCGGGTCGCCGTACGTCCGGGTACGGCCCGCACCCGGCGCTCTGCGGTGGTCGACCAGCCCGGCCACGAGCGGGGTGACTGCGGCCGCCGCCAGCAGGGCCAGCAGGTCGCCGGACAGCCCCACAGCAAGCGCCGTGGCGATGACGAGTCCGACACTCGCGGCGGCCAGCCCGAAGGTGAGTCGCGGTGTGAACCGCCGCTCTACCCGGTCGTCCCGGAGATAGTAGCCCACACTCAGCCCGAGCGGGACGAGAAAGCCAGCGCTGCCGGCCAGCCACGCCACCGCGGCCAGCGTCTCCCCGGGGGTGGCGACGAAGCCGGGCACCTGCCAGACGAACAGAACCGGGCGTTCGCCGGGGAGCTCGGCCCCCAGGATAGACAGCAGCCGTAGCGGGACAAACCGGAGGGTGATGGCCGTGAGCTCCGGTGGGGAGAACAGGGTCACCGACCAGGGCAACAGCGCACACAGCCACGTCGACAGCACGGCGAGTTCGCCGGCGTACTCCGAGCGGGCCCACATACCACCCCGGCGAGGGGCGACGAATAAAAGCTGTCGGCTCACAGCCCGGGGGTGAGCCGCCGGCGACCGCGGCCACCGCAACGGCCGTGACCGTGGGCCAGCCGGGCTCGCACCGTCCGACCGGCGTTACGTTCATGCCCGCGGGCAACGTACAGTCGAGTATCGGATGAGGCGTGACCACTTCACTGTCGAGACAGACCCGACGCGCGACCCGCCAGCTGTATCTATCACCTTCGACGGCCCGGCGGGCACACTCGCCGAGCGGCTATCGGACGACGGTGTCCCCGCCGCGGAGGACGTCGACGTTATCCTCCGGCTCCAGGGCCCGGTCGACGACCCGGACACGACCGGTGTTCTGAGCCTGACACGACGCCTCACCGGAGAGTACCTCCTGGAGGTAAACGGGGAGGCGACCGAACTCCTCTCCGTTGTCAACGCGGCCCGGGAGGCCGAGGGCACGTACGCCGTCCGGATCGGCCGACCAGCCGACGAGACTATCGTCTACGAGCAGGGGACACTGCTGGTCTACGACGAGGAGGGGAGCCTCCTGCGCCAGCACAGTCTTATTCCAAGCGGCGTCGAACTGTAGCGGCTATCTCCGGCAGGGCCTCGGTGACGTCCGCCCGGATATCGTCGTCTGCCCGGTCAGTGACCGGCGTTTCCGCGAGATTCACGAGCGCGAGCCGGGCCCCCGTCCGAGCCGCGACCCGTGGCAGTGACGCCGCAGGCTCGACGGTCAGCGAGGAGCCGACGGCCAGAAAGACATCGGCCTCGTGGGCGTGCTGTCGTGCCTGCTTGAGGGTGTCCGTCGGCAACTGCTCCCCGAACAGGACGGTGTCGGGTTTGAGGACACCGCCACAGGAACACTCCGGCGGGAGCTCCCCGTCGTGGGCCCGCTCCTCGACGGGGTCGGCATCCAGCCGGGTGCCACAGTCCTGGCAGGTAACCCGGCGGCTGTTGCCGTGGAGTTCGAGCACCGACCCCGAGCCCGCCGACTGGTGGAGGCCGTCGGTGTTCTGGGTGAGGAGGGCGTCGAGCTGTCCTCTCCGTTCGAGTTCGGCCAGCGCCTCGTGAGCGGCATTCGGCGCGACGTCGTCGGGGAACATCCGCGCGGACAGCTCCAGCCGCTCCGCCCAAAAGCCCTCAGGGTCGGCCTGGAACCGCGAGTACCGGAAGTCAGCGGGGTCGAACTCCGTCCCCCAGATCCCGTCCGCGCCACGAAATGAGGGGATCCCCGAGGCGGTGCTCACACCGGCCCCTGTGAGCGCCACCACGTGGTCGGCCCCGGTGATGGCCGCCGCGAGCGACTCTGTCGGGTCGTCCATACACGGTGGTCGACACCGACGCCTCAAAACGGTGCTGCCGGCCGGCCGGCGAGCGCGGACGAACTAAGTATCTGTAGTCTCCACACATCTGTATGTGCTTTGGCGCACTGACCGACAGTGACGTACAGACGAAGCCGGTCCTGGGCCTGCTCCGTGCCGAGGCCAGGCACGCGGTCCGACAGGGGGTGGTTACGGCGCTGGCTGTGCTCGCGGTCCTTCTGGTCGGCGGGGTGACGACATCGCTCGCGGCCGCGGCGGCCGCCGCCACGTTCGTCACAGCGGGGGTCCTACACCAGGCTGTCCTCCTCGCCGGGGTTGCCGTCCTGCGGTGGCGGGCCGACGACCCCGACGCGACACCCCGGACAGCCTGACAGTTGGCTCGCGGCGGCCGTTCCGATACTCCTAACAGGGCTACGCTGAAACTACCGGAAGCGTCAGCAATGAAACTACACGAGTATCAGGCAAAGGAAGTGTTCGCGGACGCCGGAATCCCGACGCCGGCCTCGGCGCTGGCGACGACCGTCGACGAGGCGGT
>JAQCNN010000214.1 GCA_028275005.1 Salinirussus sp. | reverse complement strand
GGGTGGGGAAGTGGACTCTACATCGTCCTCCTCGTCCCGCTGTTGCTGGTCGTGCTCACACTCGCTATTGGTAGCCTCGGCGTCGGGCCGAACCTCGGGAGCCCAACAGCGGTGTTCGGTGTGACGGTCATCCTCCCGATGGCTGTCGGGGTCACCTTCGACTATTTCTGGATGCCTGCCCCCGACGAGGTCGACCTGCCCGAACAGCAGCGCGAACGGGACAGCCAGCCCCGTCGGTCCCGGTAGGTTCCCACCGACCGCCTCAGAGCACACCGGTCACGGTGCCGAGGACCTGCTCGACGACGGCCTCCTCGGACTGTGTCGCGTCGACGCGGACGAAACGGTCGGGGTCCTCGTCGGTCAGCCGCTCGTAGTTCTCACGGACCGCCGCGAGGTAGTCGGCCGTCTCGAACTTGTTGTTCGCGCCGGCGCGCTCGGCGGCGGTTTCGGGGTCGACGTCGAGATAGACCGTCAGGTCCGGCGGCCGCGTCCAGGGTCGGTGGACCGACCGGACGAACGCGACGGCGTCATCGAACCGGTCGGCGAGGGTCACCCCCTGGTAGGCGTACCGCGAGTCGGAGTAACGGTCGGAGACGACGGGGTTGCCGGCCTCTAACGCCGGACCGACCGTATCGGCGAGGTGGGCGGCGTGGTCGGCCGTGTAGAGAAACAGCTCCGCCAGCGGGTCGGCGGTGTCGTCACCCAGCGAGCGCCGGACCGCGTCCCCGTACCAGGCGCCGGTCGGCTCCCGGGTGAACGTGGTCTCCGCGGGGAGCCCACCGTGTGCCTGGAGGGCCTCGATACACGAGGTCTTCCCGCTGCCATCCAGCCCCTCTAGCGTGACGAGCATACCCGCCACTGGCGGGGGTGACACCTAAGTCGGTCGGTCGTCCGCCGGCCCGCCCGGGGCTCGCTACCCAGGCGTCCGACCGGGACGGAGTCGGTTAGCTTTACCTGTCAGCCGTCCCGAGAGGGGCGCATGCATATTCTGGTGGCAGGCGGTAGCGGGTTCATCGGGCGGTACCTGTGTGCGCGACTGGTCGACCGCGGACACGACGTGACGGCGCTCTCCCGGGACCCTGACCCCGACGCGCTCCCGGCGGATGTGGCGACGGCCACGGGCGACGTGACGGCCTATGACTCGGTTGTCGGTCACTTCGAGGGGCAGGACGCCGTTGTCAATCTGGTGGCGCTCTCCCCGCTGTTCGAGCCGGAGGGGGGTAACCAGCGCCACGACGAGGTCCACCGCGGCGGGACCGAAAACTGCGTGCGAGCCGCCGAGGAACACGGTGTCGACCGGTTCGTCCAGCTGTCGGCGCTGGGCGCGGACCCTGCCGGTGACACCCACTACATCCGCGCGAAGGGCCGTGCGGAGCAGGTCGTCCGCGACGCCGACCTGGAGTGGGTCGTCTTTCGTCCGTCGGTCGTCTTCGGGGAGGGCGGGGAGTTTGTCTCCTTCACCAAGCGGCTGAAGGGGATGTTCGCGCCCGGGCTCCCGCTGTACCCGCTGCCCGGCGGCGGCCGGGAGACCCGGTTTCAGCCCATCTGGGTCGAGGATATCGCCGGGATGACCGCCGAGGCCACCGTCGGGGACGGCCACGCCGGCGAGACCTACGAGCTCGGGGGGCCGGAGGTGCTCACGCTCCGGGAGGTCACCGAGATGGTCTACGAGAGCGAGGGGACGTCGATTCGGATCGTCGGGCTTCCGATGGGGCTTGCCGGTGTCGGGCTGAAGACGCTGGGGGTTCTCCCCGGCTTCCCGATGGGCGGTGACCAGTACCGGTCGCTGAAGTTCGACAACACGACCGAGGCCAACGATATCGGCGCCTTCGACCGCTCCCCAGCGGGCCTCACGACACTGGGCTCATATCTCGGTCTCGAGTAACCGACCGTTACCCGCCGGCGCTGTCTGGCGGTTGTGGCGATATTGCCGCTCTCGCTCCAATTTTCGCGATCGATTCGTGGGCAAAAGACTTATTCACGCTATGAACACACCTTTCTTAAGAAATGAAACTCGCGATGATCGGCTTTGGGCAGGCCGGCGGGAAAATCGTCGACAAATTTCTGGAGCACGACCAGCGGACGGGCAGCCAGGTCGTCCGCTCCGCGGTCGCGGTAAACACGGCGAAGGCGGACCTCCTCGGTCTGGAGCAGATCCCCCAGGAGAACCGCGTGCTCATCGGGCAGGCACGTGTCAAAGGCCACGGCGTCGGCGCGGACAACGAACTCGGCGCCGAGATCGCCGAGGAGGATATCGACGAGATCCAGGGAGCCATCGACAGCATCCCGGTCCACGAGGTGGACGCCTTCCTGATCGTCGCCGGGCTGGGTGGGGGCACCGGCTCGGGCGGGTCACCGGTCGTCGCGAAACACCTCAAGCGCATCTACACCGAACCCGTCTACGGGCTGGGTGTGCTCCCCGGCAGTGACGAGGGTGGTATCTACACGCTCAACGCCGCCCGCTCGTTTCAGACGTTCGTCCGCGAGGTGGACAACCTCCTCGTCTTCGACAACGACGCCTGGCGCAAGACCGGCGAGTCCGTCGAGGGTGGCTACGACGAGATAAACGAGGAGATCGTCCGCAGGTTCGGCGTGCTCTTCGGTGCCGGCGAGGTCGAGGCCGGTGACAACGTCGCCGAGAGTGTCGTCGACTCCTCGGAGATCATCAACACGCTGGGCGGAGGTGGTGTCTCTACCGTCGGGTACGCCACCGAGTCCGTCGAGTTGAGCAACTCCGGCGGCCTGCTCTCGCGGTTCAAGAGTGACGGCCAGGACGACGGGATCGAGAGCGCGAACACCACAAACCGGGTCACCTCGTTGGTCCGGAAGGCCGCACTCGGCCGGCTGACCCTGCCCTGTGAGATCGAGGGCGCCGAGCGGGCGCTACTGGTGCTCTCGGGCCCGCCGAAGTACCTCAACCGGAAGGGGATAGAGCGCGGGCGCAAGTGGCTGGAGGAGCAGACCGGTAGCATGGAGGTCCGGGGCGGTGACTACCCGCAAAACGAGCCCAGCGTCGCCGCCGCCGTGTTGCTGTCGGGCGTCCACAACGTCCCGCGGATCAAGGAGCTCCAGCAGGTGGCCATCGAGGCACAGGACAACATCGACGAGATCCGCCAGGAGAGCGAGGGCAACCTGGAGACGCTGGTCGAGGACGAGGAGGATGAGCTCGACCCCCTCTTCTGAGACAGTGACACGCTCTCCGAGGGATACGATTCCGGCCGCGAGTGCCGGCCGGCCACAGCACGGGCCCGGCAGCCGGTAGATGCGCGTTCTCGTCCCGTTCGACGCCCAGGAGCCCAACACGCGGCTCGACCCCGTTCTCGACGCCGAAGAGCGCCGGGCCTTCGCGGGGGCGATGCTCGCGGACGTGCTCACAGCCCTGCGTGAGACCGACTGTGACCTCGATATCCAGGTGCTCGCGACCGCACCGGCCGACGTTGACGCCGATGTCAGCGTCGACGACCGCCCACTCACACCTGCGGTCAACGCCGTGCTCGGGGCTACCGAGACCCCCGTCGCGGTCGTGATGGCCGACCTCCCGTTGACGACGCCGGCGGCTGTGGAGCGGCTGTTCTCGCACCCGGCCGACGTGGTACTCGCGCCCGGCCTGGGCGGTGGCACCAACGCCCTACTCGCCCGTCACCCGGAGTTTCGAGTCGACTACCACGGCGTCTCCTACCGCGACCACCGCGAGGCCGCCGCCGCGGTCGGCGCGACGGTCCGGACGGTCGACTCCTTCCGGCTCGCACTCGACGTTGACGACCCCACAGACCTGGCGGAGGTCCTGTTACACTCCAACGGCGACGCCGCCGCGTGGCTCCGGGAGGCGGGCTTCAGCGTCTCGGCGGGCAGCGGCCGGATGACGGCCGAGCGCAGCGGGTGACTGCCGGCTGTGCCCAGGGCGCCGAGTGCCGTTGCTCCCGAACGGTTTTGAGCCTCGGGCACGGAGCCCGTGGCGTGATCCCGGACGCCCCGGCCTACGACATCGACCTCTCGCTTCCCGGCTCCGAGTCGGCTGTGTCGGAGCTGCTCGCGGTCCGCCCCGCCGACGTGGAGCCGGCCGACCACCTCTCCTTTTGCCGGAACGTCTTCGTGCCGCTGACCACCGCCTGCCGGTACACCTGCACCTACTGCACCTACTACGACCCGCCGGGCCAGGCCGAGCTGCTGAGCCCGGCGGAGGTCCGTGACATCGTCCGAACCGGCGCCGAGGCCGGCTGTACCGAGGCCCTGTTCACCTTCGGTGACGACCCCGACGACCGCTACACCCAGGTCCACCACCAACTCGACTCCTGGGGCTTTGGATCCATCCACGAGTATCTCCGGCGGGCCTGTGAGATCGCTCTGGAGGAGGGGCTGCTCCCCCACGCCAACCCCGGCGACCAGACCCGCGAGCAGATGGCGACCGTCGCCGACCGCAACGCCTCGATGGGGGTAATGCTGGAGACGACAGCGGAGGTCCAGGCCCACGGCGGGCCTCGCGCGAAGTCGCCGGGACAGCGGCTCGCAACCATCCGTACCGCGGGGGAGTTGGGTATCCCCTTCACCACGGGCATCCTCGTCGGCATCGGCGAGGAGTGGGCCGACCGGGCCCGGAGCCTCCTGGCCATCCGCGAACTCCACGAGCGGTACGGCCACGTCCAGGAGGTGATCGTCCAGCCGGTCGCCGAGAACGAGCGCTGGCAGGGGCCGACCCCCGACCTGGAGACGCTGCGCCGGGCGGTCGCGATGGCCCGGGCGGCGCTGCCGGAGACAGTGTCGCTGCAGGTGCCGCCAAACCTCGCGCCGGCCGGGGAGGTGGTGGACTGTGGGATCGACGACCTGGGCGGTGTCTCCCCCGTCACCGACGACCACATCAACCCCGACTACGCCTGGCCGGCCCTGGACGCCCTGCGTGATATCGCCGACCACGCGGAGGTGCCGCTGCGCGAGCGGCTGCCGGTGTACGAGCGGTATCTGCCGGCGGACTTCCGGGCCGACTTCGAGGGAACGCCCGCACCGACGCCGGCGCCGGCGACAGACGGCGGCTCCAGCCCCGGAGGCGGCGGGTGGGTTCCCGAGCAGGTCCAGGACGCGCTTCGTGCCGAGACCGACGCCGGCCGGCGGTTCCGGGCCGTCCTCCAGGGCGAGTCGCTCTGAGCGACCTGCGCGAAGACGGCGGCGCTCGGCCGCCCGGAGGTGTTTGCCGCCAGTGCGTGGTACTGTGACCCCCTGTCGACACCCACGCGTGTCGTCACCTGGGACGACTATCACCCGGTGTCGGCAGGCCCGTCGTAGTGGTCGCTGATACCGGCAGCCGTCACGACCCAGGCCGTCTCGCCGCTCTCGTCGGTCTCGACCGAGAGATACCGGCCATCACCGCGCAGTTGCGGGTCGAACGTCACGGTTCCGGCGTCCTCCCTCCGGGGGGGTCCACCGTCGGCGGTGATCTCGACCTCGTATTCGACCGGTTCGGTGAACACGTTCGGGTAGAGGAGGGTCTCGCCGGGCCGCAGGGCCGCCGACGCCTGGAGTCGACGCTGGGGGAGGGGGACCCCACGCTCCCGGCCGTCGACCCGGTAGGTCTCCGGCGCATCGACCACGCGAACGCCGAGTGTGTGCGGGAGGTCGTCCAGGTTCGCGAACCCGAGGCTCCCGGCCGTTGGAAAGTCCTCACCGCCGGCCAGCAGCCCGCACCCTGCGAGGGCGACAGTTGTGCCCGCCCCGGCGAGTCCGAGGAGGCTTCGACGCGTGATGGAGGGCATAGAGACATACTATCTCCCAGGAGGGTTGTATCAGTTTTGTCTCCCGTCGGCTGTTGGCCTGCCCTGACCGACGGAGCAACAGCCTACTCGACGAGCGGTGTCCCGTCAGCGTGGGGGCCGAGTTCGGGGCCGTGGGGGGTGTCGTCGGGGTCGACCCGCCGGCGCTCGGTGTAGTCCGTCGAGCGCTCGACGGGGACCCGGCCGACCGCGCTGATCATCTCGACGTACTCCGCGACCGAGCGGGCCTCACCGTAGTCGCCGCCGGCGCGCTTGGTGATCTCCTCGCTCAGGATGGTGCCCATAAAGTCGTCGGCACCACAGGAGAGCATCTTTAGCCCCTGTTCGTCGCCGTATTTCACCCAGGAGGACTGGATATGCTCGATGTTGTCGAGATACAGCCGCGAGACGGCGATCATGAGTTCGTCCTCGTGGACGTTGGCGCCGGTCTCGACCATCCCGCGGTCGTGAAGCGGGGTATCGGGATGGATGAACGAGAGTGGGACGAACTCGGTGATATTGTCGGTCCGGTCCTGCAGCCGGCGGATGACGTCCAAGTGTTCGACGCGGTGGCGCTCGTTCTCGACGTGGCCGTACATGACCGTCGCGGTCGTCGGGAGGCCGACATTTGCGGCGGCCTCGATCGCCCGGACCCACTCTCCGGTGTCGATCTTCCCCGGGCAGATGACGTCCCGGACCTCGTCGACGAGGATCTCCGCGGCGGTGCCCGGCACCGAGTCCAGGCCCGCCTCGGCCAGCCGGCCGTAGACCTCCTCGTAGGACCAGTCGGTCCCCCGGCGAGCGTGGTACCCCTCCTCGGGGGTCATCGAGTGGACGTGGAGGTCGTCGACGCTCATCGCCCGCATCTGCTCGACGTAGGTGCCGGGGTCGACCTCGTAGCGGTCGGGGGACTTGTAGTTGAGGTCGCCGCGGTCACTGGCCTCCAGCAGGGCGCGGTGGTCGTCGTCAAGCGCAAAGGCGGGGTGGAGTCCCGAGACGGAGGTCACCTCGTAGATCCCGCGGTCGACGGCCTCGGCGACGATCCGGCGTGACTCCTCGGGGGTCTTTGTGAAGCCGCCGTGGTCGGCGTTGCTGTCCTCGAGGAACTGCTCGGAGCGGTCCTTGAAGTTACAGAACAGACAGCCCGTGTTGCAGGCGGTGGTGATGTTGTTGTTGAGGTTGGCGACGAAGGTGACCTCGTCGCCGACCACCTCGGCGCGGCGGCGGTCGGCGGCCTCGAGGACGAGTTCCTTTCGTTCGAGGTCGATCCCCGTGCGGTCGGTGCCAGTCACGAGGAGTTCGACCCCGTCCGCGACGGAGAGGCGCTCGCCCGAGCGGGCTTTCGCGAGCGCGTTCTCGAAGGACTGGTCCGTCTCCGGCCGGTACTCGAAGGCGAACTGCTCGCGGGGGACGTTCGGACGTACCCGGGACGGCGTAGCCATTACCGGTGTCACGGTAGTCCGGAATAAAAACACACGGGTCGGTGTGACCCCTAACCCGGCGTCGAGGGAGCCCTGGCGGTCGGGACAGGTCTCAGTCGCCGGCTGCCGGCACCCCGCCGGCGTCGGCGACAGGCTCACTCACCTGGGTGTAGACGAGGACGAGCCCCACGGCCCCGCCAGCGGTCGCCACGACGAAGGGGGTTGCAAAGCCAAAGCCGACCAGGATCCCGGAAAACAGTGTCCCAAAGGCGATCCCGAGCCCGAACCCCATCGTCAGCAGCGACAGTGTCGAGCCGGACTGCCCCTCCTTTGCCAGGTCACCCGCGAGGGCCAGTGAGGGGGCAAACACCGCCGCCACCGCGACCCCCTGGACGAACCGCAGGACGATCATCACCTCGGAGGTGGTCACAAAGCCCTGTGCGAGTGTCGCCGGCAGGAGGAGGACGAACCCGCCGAGCAGGAACGGCCGGCGGCCGTACCGGTCGCTGAGTCGGCCAAGCGGGAGCTGGAAGACGACGTTTGCCAGGACGCTCGCGCCGAACTGGATCGAGAAGAGAAAGTCACCCTGTGCGAGCCGGGCGTTGATCGCGTTCGCGAGCGGGGCAAAGATAGCAAAGCTGAGTGACATGACCCCCGTCGCGAGCGCGAGTGCGAACACCGGGTCCAGACCCGCCCCGCCGGCGTTCCGGACGCTGATCGAGAGGTCCTCGCCGGCCTCGGCCTCGGTCTGCTCGGGGTCCTCGATGAGGAGTGTGACGAGCACGAAGCTGAGGACAGCGCCGACGACGGCGACCAGAAAGGCGGCGTCGAACCCCGAGATGTCGACGCCCGCCAGGCGGTAGGGGCCGGCCGCGAGGACGACCCCGGCGACGATCGGGCCCGTCCCGAAGCCGAGCAGACGGAAGGTGTTGTACAGCCCGAAGTTCCCCCCGCGCTGTCCCTCCGCGGAGTACTCGTTGACCAGCGCAACGGTCATCGGGACGGTAAAGGCCGCCCCGATACCCTGCAGCGCGCGCAGGAGCACGATCGAGACGTAGTCGGTGAGGAAGATGTAGCCGGCACTGCCAACCGCCACCAGTGCCAGCCCGAACAGGAGGTAGACCTTTCGCTTGCCGGTCCGGTCCGAGAGCCGGCCGGTAAAGGGCTGTCCGAGGCTGTTCAGAAACCCAAACAGCGAGAGGACAACCCCGATCAGCAGCGCGGAGGTCACCGAGAACTCGACCGACCCGAGCGACACCGTCCCGCCGATGAAGCCGGGGAGGTCGACGACCCGCTCGATGTACAGCGGGAGCACGACAACCAGAAAGGAGTTGGCGACCGCGTCCACCATCCGCGCCAGCGCAAGCGTCAGGATCCGCACATCGAGGTCGAACTCCATCGAGTTCAAGTAGGAGAGCCTCCGGTATCAGCGTGTTCACTTCGACCGCCGGGCGGCGCGGACACCCTGTGGGAACCGACGGCCACGAGCCAGCACCCTCTTGTCGACGGGCGTCGAGGGACCCATCATGATACACCAGCACGGGACGCGCCCCTACGAGTGGGTCGGCTCGCTGAGCGAGCGGCGGGCACAGCTCTCGCCCGACCGGGTCGGCCTCGTCGACACCGACACCGGGACGGAGTACACATACGCCGAACTCGACCGCCGCGCGAACCGGACCGCCCGCCTGTTGCGCGAACTGGGTGTCGGAACGGGCGACCGGGTCGCCGCCGTCTCCCGGAACCGGCCGGCGATGGTCGACCTCTACTTCGCGACCGGGAAGCGTGGGGCCGTACTCGCCCCGCTCTCTCACCGACTCGCCCCGCCGGAACTGGCGGCGATGCTCGACGACATCGAGCCGTCGGCGCTGGTCGTCGAGGCACCGTTCGAGGCGGACCTCCGAGCCGCCCTCACCGACGACGAGTACACCGGCGAGGTACCGCCGCTGGTCGGCCTGCCGGCCGACAGTGACGCCGGTGACCCGACGGGCGGCACGTTCGCCGACGGCGACCCTATCGGTGACCGGGCCTGGGCGCGCTACACCGACGCGCGCCCGGCCGACGACAGCCCCGTCGAGACTGTCGAGGTGGCACTGGACGACCCGCACCTCTTCCTGCACACCGGCGGGTCGACCGGGCTGCCAAAGGAGGTCGTCCAGACCCACGGCGGGGTCGCCTGGAACGCGTTCAACACGGTGTTCTCGTGGGGGTTACGGCCCGACGACGTCACCCCGATGGTGTTCCCGATGTTCCACACAGGGGGCTGGAACGTCCTCACGATCCCCCTGTTTCACCTGGGTGGAACGGTACTCATCTCCCGGGACTTCGACCCCAGTGCGGTGCTCGACCTGGTCGAGACGCGGGGCTGTTCGGTCCTCGTCGCCGTCCCCGCCGTCCTCCGATTTATGATCGAGGACGACGACTGGGCGACGACAGACCTCACCTCGATCCGCCTCGCAAAAAGCGGCGGCGGCCCCTGCCGGGACAGCACCATCGAGGCCTGGGCCGAGCGTGGTGTCGACCTCTCACAGGGCTACGGGCTGACCGAGTGTGGCCCGAACAACTTCGCGATGCCCGCCGACTTCGACCGCGAGAAGACCGCCAGTATCGGCACCCCCGGGCTCTACGTCGACGCCCGGGTGGTCGACGACGAGGGGGCCGAACTCCCCGCCGACGAGGTCGGTGAACTCGAACTCGCCAGCCCGCACGCCGGCGACGGCTACTGGGACAACCACGCGGAGACCGCCGAGGTCTTCGGCAGCGAGGCGGAGACCGACGCGTGGGTCTCGACGGGAGACCTGGCCCGGGTCGACGAGGAGGGCTACTACTACATCGAGGGGCGCAAGAAGAACATGTTCGTCTCCGGCGGCGAGAACGTCTATCCGCCCGAGGTCGAGAACGTCCTCGCCGGCCACCCGGGCGTCGAGGAGGTCATCGTCGTCCCCGTCGACGACGAGACCTGGGGCCAGGTCGGGAAGGCCGTCGTCCAGGGCGACGACTCCCTGACCCTCGATGCCCTGCAGTCCTTCGCGGAGGGGCGGATAGCCGACTTCAAGCTCCCACGGCACCTCGCGTTCGTCGCGGAGATGCCCACCAGCGGCCCCTCGAAGATCGACCGTGAGGCGATCGAAGCCGAGTTCGGCGACTGAGCGGCCACGTGTGGGTCCGCCGGAATAGGCAGGCTTCTTTTACTCGCGCGTCCCCGAGTGGAGGTATGCGTCGGTCCCCGGTCCTCGAGACACTCGCTGTCATGCTCGCGGTCTTTGTCCTCCAGGTGGGCCTCGGTGTGCTCGGGCTGGCGGGCACGCTCGCGGCAAGTGCGGCGACCATCGTCGCCGAGCCCTGGACGCTCGCCACGAGCGTCTACGCCCACGCGGGCCCGGGTCACCTGGTCGCCAACGCGGTGGCGCTGGCGGTCGTCGGCCCGCTGGTCGCCCGCCGGACGACACGCCTGCGGTTTCACGCGTTCTTCGTTACGACCGGTGTGCTTGCGGTGTTCGCGGAGCTTTCGGTCGGCGGTCTCCTCGGGGAGCCGCCGGTCGTCCTCGGTGCGAGCGGCGCCGTCTTCGCACTGGTGGGTTACATGCTCTCCGGCAACGTCCTCACGAGTGCGGTACTCGACTGGGTCGGGCTCTCCCGGCGGGCGAAACTGCTCGCCCTCGCCGTGGTGGTCGTCGGGCTGACAGTCGTTACGGGCTCCTCGCGGGCGGCACTGGTCGCCCACGCGGCCGGTCTGGCGGTCGGGCTGGTCTCCGGCCGACTGGGTGTGCTCGACGTCCAGCCGGGCACCGGCCGAGAGTCACAGCAGGTCCCCGACCTCTAGTGGCACCGAGCCGCAGGTGTACCCCGAGAGCGTCCCGTCGGGGCGGTACCGGTAGACGACGGTCGGCTCGTAGCCGACGGCCGGCTGTCCGCCCATCACGGCCGACCACTCGCTGTCACGAAAGGAGGTGCAGTCGACGAGCAGTGTCGCCCCATCGTGGGCCTGGAGTTGGTTGCTGGTCTTGCCGCTGACGGTCTCCCGGATAGCGGCGGCGGGTGTGCCCGCGCGGCGGCTGCCGGGTGGCTGTGGCCGGGTCACCTCCACGAGGGTGTGGCCGTCGACCCGGAAGTCCAGCGCGTGCCCGGAGTCGAGTTCGACCTCCGGCGCGAGGCTGTGGCCGGCGTCGGCGAGCAGCTTTGCGGCGTTGAACTCGCCCATCGTCGCCCGCATCCGTGTCCGGTCGAACCGCTCGCTGGTGCCGAGTTTGGTCGCCATCGTGTACCGGTAGTCGTCGAGTAGCCCCGTCGCGAGGAGGTTGTCGTAGAAGGTCAGCCCTGCCTCGCGGGCGGCGTCGGGGAACCCGGCGGCGTCCTCCTCGAAGAACCGACGGGTGATCGTTTGGCCGTCCTTCGAGAGGAAGACGGGCAGAAAGAACCACGAGACCGCCTCGTAGGCGGCCAGCCAGGGGTCCTCCACCTCCAGCGTGGCGAGCAGTTCACGCTGGCCCCACTCGGCAACCGCCGCCGGCGCCTCCTCGAAACTGTACTTCTCGGTCTTCCAGAGGGTCTTTGGGGTCTCGGTGTTGCCGAGCCACCAGGCCCCGCTGCCGTCCTCGACCCAGGCAAAGAGCGCAAGGTCTCCGTTGTCCATCTCCAGCCGGCGGGCCTCGTGCCCGTCCGGGGGAGCGAACCACGGGCTGAGGAGGTCGGCCCCGAAGCGGCCGTCGAGGGGGTTGTAGAGGGCGCTCCGGACACGGCCGAGGTGCCAGCGGTCGGTCGCGTGCCGGAAACGAATCGGACCTGCCACATCTCTCGTACGCGACCGGAACGGGAGAGACTTGCGCCTGGCGGGGGACGGGCGGGACAGCCGTGGCCTACCCTCACCGTTAGATTGATACCGGCCAGCCGGCAAGCACGAGTGTGGCAACCAATGTCGATGGGCTCATACGACGACGCGGAGCACGAGCGTCGTGAACGAAAAAACAGCGAGGTCGACGCCAACTTCGACGACGACCGGGCGGAGCACGACGGCCAGGTGGAGTACGAGGGCGACGAGTCGGCGGAGGACCTTCTCGACCAGTTCAAGCAGATTCAGTCCTGACCCCGCACTCCTGTGAGGCCGGTGCCCGCCAGGATACGCCCACCGACAGCCCCCGGGCCCCCGTGACAAGCACGGACACGCCCGCCTCCTGCCGGCTGGCTCTCACAGACCGTGGCGGCGTCCGACGCCGGAACCCCCTTAGCGCTGGCGCCCAGACCTGTAGTATGGCGCGTCAGCCGTGTGACGGGTGTGGCAAGCAGGTCTCCATCGCCGGCGGCATCGCGAACCTCTGGACGCTCGAGGCGGACGAGACCGGCGGGATCCAGCTCGAACTCGCCGACGGGAGCGACCACTTTCTCTGCTACGCGTGTATGGAGCGACTGCCCGACGACCACAAGCCGACCGCCGAGGACGTCGCCGACCTGCCCGACGCGGAGTGATACTGCCGGCTGTAACTGTCTGAAGATATCCGTGACCCTGGGGTCGCGAAATTCTTTCCAGACTTACAGCCGGCAGTATGAGTGAGCCGGGGACTTATGCCCGGTGCGGCCCCCAAACCGTGTGTGGACCCCAGCCGTGTTCACGAGGCGTTCCCGGCCCCCGAGTACCGCGGCAACCAGGAGGCGG
>JAQCNN010000210.1 GCA_028275005.1 Salinirussus sp. | reverse complement strand
GAACGCCCGCGCGACAGCGGCACCGATCCCCCGGCTCGCTCCCGTGACGACAGCGGTCTGTCCGTCCATACCGCCGACTAGGCCGGCAGCGACTTATGTCGGCTGGTCGGCCCGGCAGGGGGCCGACAGCGGAGGAAGACGGGGTCCTGCCGGCGGTCGAAACGGCCCGTTTATTGCGTTTCAGCCGTAATACGTCTATGATGACACGGCTCTCTGAGTCGACAGTCGCGGTCGTTGGCGGCGGGTTCGGCGGCCTATCGGCCGCCTGCTACCTCGCGGACGCCGGGCTAGACGTCACCCTCCTCGAGAAAAACGACCAGCTCGGCGGGCGGGCCAGCCGGCTCAAACGTGACGGGTTCACCTTCGATATGGGCCCGTCCTGGTATCTGATGCCCGACGTCTTCGAGCGGTTTTTCGGCCACTTCGGACGGTCGCCCGAGGACTTCTACGAGCTCGAGCCACTGGACCCCCACTACCGTATCTTCTTCAAGGACGGCGACGAAGTTGACGCCCGTGGCGACGGCGACCACATGCGCGAGGTGTTCGAATCCTACGAGTCCGGCGCCGGCGAGGCCTTCGACGAGTACCTGGAGACCAGCCAGCACCACTACGAGACGGCGATGGAGAAGTTCGTCTACGAGGACCGCTCACAGCTGCGGGACTGGGTCGACCCCGACGTGATGCGGGCGGCGCCGATTGGCCTCCGGCTCGTCGGGTCGATGCAGAGCCACGTCGAGAAGTACTTCGACCACCCCAAGCTCCAGCAGATCATGCAGTACACGCTGGTCTTTCTCGGCGGGGCGCCGAACAACACGCCCGCCCTCTACAACATCATGAGCCACGTCGACTTCAACCTCGGCGTCTACTACCCCAGGCCGAAGGAGTCGACGGAGCGAGGCACCGGAACGGGCGGGATCGGTGCGGTCGTCGACGGGGTTGCCGAACTCGGTGACCAGGTGGGTGTCACCTACGAGACCGGGGCCGAGGTGACCGGGATCTCCCGCGCGAAGGATGGGTTCGTCGTCGACACGGTTAATGGCGAGTACCGCTCCGACTACGTGGTCTCGAACGCCGACTACGCCCACACCGAACAGGACCTCCTCCCGACCCACGAGCGCCAGTACGACGACGACTACTGGGGTTCCCGGACATACGCCCCCTCCGCGTTCCTCATCTACATGGGTGTCGAGGGTGATGTCGACCCGCTCGAACACCACACGCTCGTCCTCCCGGAGGACTGGGACAGCCACTTCGAGTCTATCTTCGAGGAGCCCGGCTGGCCCGACGAGCCCGCCTACTACCTCTGTGTCCCCTCCGAGACCGACGACGCGGTCGCCCCCGAGGGCCACAGCAACCTCTTTGCGCTCGTCCCCATCGCGCCGGACCTGCACGACGGCGAGGAGGTCCGCGAGGAGTACCGCGAGAAGATCCTCGCCGATATCGCCGACAACACCGGCGTCGACCTCCGGGACCGGATCGTCGTCGAGGAACAGTTTGCCGTCTCGGACTTTGTCGAGCGGTACAACGCGACCGAGGGGACCGCACTCGGGCTTGCCCACACGCTCCGACAGACGGCCCTGCTTCGCCCCTCGAACCGCTCCTCGGCGGTCGAGGGGCTCTACTTCACCGGCTCCTTCACCACACCTGGTATCGGCGTTCCGATGTGTCTGATAAGCGGCGAACACGCGGCGGAGGCACTGCTCGACGAACAAGGATGAGACGGGACCACAAGCTGGGAGCGGCCACAGGATGAGCAGCGTCGGCGAGCGGTTAGCGGCATTTGCACCCTCCGACCAGTCCCTTTTTGGCTACCTGTTCTGGCTCTCCCGGCCCCGCTTCTGGCTGTATCTCGCCGGCCCCGTCGCCGTTGGCGTCGTCTACGCCGCCGACTCCGTCGCCGGCTTCTTCCAGCCGCTCGCGCTCGCGCTCTTTGCGTGGTTTCTCGTCCCCGCGAACCTCTTTTTGTACGGTGTCAACGATATCTTCGACGTCGACATCGACGCCGAAAACCCAAAGAAGGGCGAGGGCGGCCGGGAGGTCCGGTACACCGGCGACGGCATCGTCGTGATGATCGTCTATCTCGCCGGCGCGGTCGGGACGCTCTTTGGCTTTGCGCTCACGGTCGAGGGGATCTACGCGCTCGCCGCCTTCTACGTCCTCGCGGTGGAGTACAGCGCCCCGCCGCTGCGGTTTAAGACCACGCCTGTCCTCGACTCGCTGTCGAACGGGCTCTACGTCCTGCCGGGTGTGGTCGCCTACATCGCCATCGCCGGGGAGTCGCCGCCGCTGCTGGCCGTGGCCGGGGGCTGGCTGTGGACGATGGGGATGCACACCTTCTCGGCGGTCCCGGACATCGAACCCGACCGTGAGGCCGGTATCGACACCACCGCGACGATGCTCGGCGAACGCTGGACGCTCGTCTACTGCGGGGCGGTCTGGCTCGCCGCCGCTGTCCTGATGGGACTGCTCCACCCCTTTCTCGGCGCTGCGTTTGGCATCTACCCCGTACTGACGCTGCTCTTTGCGCTCTCGGAGGTGTCGGTCGACCGCGCGTACTGGTGGTTCCCGGTGATCAACACCGTCGCCGGCGCAACGCTGTCGATGGGCGGTGTCTGGGTGGTCCTGTATGGGTGACCGGCCGTGACCCGGGCAACACACACAGGTGAGCGCGGATGAGTGAGGGGGTCCTCGCGTCGGCCCGGGCGGCCGACCGCGGGGATATCGAGGCGCTGCTGGACCGACTGATCCGACAGAACCGCTTTACGATCGCCGTTGTCTTCCCGGTGACCGGCGCGTTCCTGCTGCTTGCGAGCGCCGAAGGGCTGCTCCCTGCCCCCCTCTCGTTCAACCCGTACCTGGTCCTGTTGGGGACCGCGGTGATGCGTCTGCCGCTGGCCGGCGGGCTCGCCCCGCTCATCGACCGCCGGGCCGGGCTGGCGCTGGGTGCGCTCGTGCTGTACGCCTACGGGATCGAGGCTATCGGGCTGGCGACCGGGTGGCCCTACGGGGAGTTCTCCTACGGTGTCGCGCTCGGGCCGACACTCGGCGGCGAGTTACCCCTGGGGCTGCCGGTCTTCTTTCTCCCGCTGGTGCTCAACAGCTACCTGCTCTGTCTGCTCCTGCTCGGCGAGCGCGCTGACAACCCCGCGGTCCGGCTGTGCGCGGTTATTGCCACGGTCCTCGCGGTCGACCTCGTGCTCGACCCGGGTGCGGTCGCGCTCGGGTTCTGGTCCTACGTCGAGGGGGCCTACTACGGGGTGCCGTTGAGTAACTACGCCGGCTGGGTCCTGAGTGCAACAGTGTCGGTCCTGGCCGTCGACCTGGCGTTCGGCCGGACCGCCCTGCTCGCCCGCGTACGCGAGTGTCCGTACGTCCTCGATGACCTGGTGAGCTTCGTCCTGCTGTGGGGGGCAGTCAACGCCTTCTACGGGGCGTGGGTGCCGGTCGGGGTTGCGGCGGTCTTTGCGGCCGGGCTGGTCCAGCTCGACCGCTTCGATTTCAGCGTCTGGACGCGAGCTGACGGCCGACGGTCAGGGTAGACCGCGCCCGGACTACTCGGGGTGTGGGACGTGCGGGCCCTCGTCGGCACCCGGCGTCTCACCGTCACCGGTCGGGACGGCACTGACCCGCCGGAACACCGAGACTGGGTCCCTTAGCCGGCGCCAGTGCCACCAGGTCTTTGCGACTGTCCACAGCTTCCGGCGCCGCGACAGCGACGGCCGCTGTGTCAGGACGTCGAAGTTCTGGCCGCGCACCAGCCGGTGGTGTTCGGCGTAGAGGACGGCCGCGAGCAACACGGCAAACTGGCAGTCCTCCGGAAGATACTCGATGCCCGCCACGCCCTCGCGGTACTTGCTCTCGGTGCGCAACAGCTCCGCCCGGACCGCGGCCCGGAACTCGGGGGTCGGGTCACAGCTCCGGACCGTCTCGACACCGACACCGTGGGTCTCCAGCGTCTCCAGAGGGAGGTACACCCGGTCGAGGTCACAGATGTCCTCGCGGACGTCGCGAATAAAGTTGGTGAGCTGGAAAGCCTCGCCCAGCGTGCCGGCGTGTGGGTGGGCGGCGTCAGGGTCGTCCGGCTCCATGATGGCGGTCATCATGTGCCCGACCGCGGCCGCCGAGCCGCGGGTGTAGCCCGCCAGGTCCTCGCGGGTCTCGTAGCGGTCGGTGTCGATGTCAGCCTGCATGGCGTCGATGAACTCCTCGACCTCCCGGTCGGGGATGTCGGTGCGCTCGCGGAGTTCGGCAAAGGCGTCGACGACCGGCTCGGTCGCCTCCGCCTGCCCCAGGGCTGCCTCGCGGATCTCCTCGAGGCGTCGGCGCTGTTCCTCGGGCTGTCTGCCGTTGTCACCGTCGACTACCTCGTCCGCGATCCGGAAGAAGCCGTAGAGAACGTAGGTCTGCTCCCTGATCCGTTCGGGGAGCAGACGGGTAGCGTAGTAGAAGGTCTGGCCGGTCCGCTTGTGGATGGCCTTTCCCTCGGTAAGCTGAGACTCGTCCACACTTCTGCTAGTGAGGCCGAGGTACTAAGTTAGTTACCCAATCGGTTTGGGTATCGGCCCCCGGGTCGGAGGCGTATGACCGGCCGGTCAGGGTGCACTTTTATTCCAGCCCCTCGACTATCGGTACACATGACACGCCTGCTTGTCGGCACAGACAGACCGGCGACGAGCGACGCCATCCTCGACTACCTCTCGGACACGCTCGGCTCAGACGACGAGGTCTATCTCGTCACCTCGGCGACCGGCGGTGACGAGACGACCAGCGCCGAGATGGCCACGGGTGAGGAGGCACTCGACATCCTCGACGACGGTCTGGGGGAGGCTGTCGTCGACCGCCGCCAGTTCGTCCGCGGGAACAGCCCCGCCGAGGACCTGCTGGCCGCGGCCGCGGACTTCGAGGCCGACGAGTACGTCGTTGGTATCCGCAAGCGCAGCCCCGTCGGCAAGGTGATGTTCGGGTCGACCGCACAGACCCTCCTGCTCGACGCGGACCGTCCGGTCCGGTGTGTCCCGCTGACCGAGTGACCGGGCGTGCCGGCCAGCCCGGCAACACGGACCCAGTCTGTCCCCGCCGGGTCGACATACGGTAGCACAACTGTTTTCCACCCGCTCCGTGCACTGTCGGGTATGCGCGAGACCCTCGCCGCCGCCAGTGACCTGCTCGCATCGGCTGCCGACGACGCCGACGACCACGCGGACCGGCTCGGCGAGCTGGGCGACCAACTCGGCTCGCTCGCCGACCAGGACCGCGACGTCGACCACGGCCGCCTGGCCCGCATCCAGTCCGGGCTCGCCGAGATCAGGCCGGACGTCGACGACAGCGTCGCCGCGACCATCGACGAGGCAAACGACGAGGTCAACGCCTTCCGGGAGACCATCGAGGGCGTCTAACGGACGCACAGGTCGCGTCACGACCGGACAGCCTGTCGTCGTGCCCGCGCAGATCCCTCGACTGCCCTCTCACCGCCGCTCAGTGTTCGACCCGACAGTCGACCGTCCACTCCACCCCGGTTCGCCCGGTGAGACGCTCGAAGAAGGCGCGCAGCCCCGACGACCCGGTGGCCGGCAGGACGTGCAGCCCGACACGGCCGTCCCGGACCGAGACCCGGAAGACGTCACCCGTCCCCTCGTCCCGGGCGAGATACACCGGCATCGGCAGGTCGTAGTAGTCCCCGAACCGGTAGGGCCCTGTACGGAGGACCGTCTCCACGAGTTCGACCAGTGTGCCCTCGACGCCCTCTCCGACCGGGGTGAGCCGGAAGACTGTCGACCCCTCGTAGGTCACCCCGTCGTCGTAAGGGTACCGTCGCTCCGGCCAGGCGGGGATCTCGAAGGTGGGGTCATCGGCCCCTGCCTGGCCGCTGGCCACGGGGTCGTCTCCGGGCTCGTCACTCGGCGCCGGGTCACCGCCCATCACCACAGAGTAGGGTAGCTTCCCTCTTAGTCCCGCGGGCGAAACGGCTCACTGCACCACAGCCGCCGACACCGCCCAGCGACGACTCGTCGGCGACCAGGCTCGGGTGGCCGACCGCGATGCAGGGGCTTGTAGTGGGTCCACACCCGAGGCTCGGTCATGACCTCTGGGCTCCTGTCGTCACTATCGGTGCCGGCGCTCGTGCTCGTCGGTGCGGCTGCCGGCCTCCTGGCGACACTTGTGATGGATATCCCGATGCGCGGTCTCTTTGCCGAGGGGATGACACCGCCGTCTGTCGCCGCCGGCGCCCTGACGGGTTCGGATACCGCTGCCGCCCCCCGCGGGGTCGCACTCGCCGTCCACTACGGCTCCGGCACCGGTGCCGGGCTCATCTTCGCCGTGCTGGCGGTGTTCGCGGCGGCGGTCGGGCTGTCCGGCCCCGCCGTTGCCGGCCTCCCGGTCCTCGCGCTCGCGGCCGCCGCGCTCGTCCAGTTGCCGGTGATGGTCGCCTTCTTCTCGTACTTCGTCCTCCCGCGGTACGGGACCGTCGGGGAGGAGCGCGTGTCGGCCGTCCGCCGGGACTGGCTCCGGTCGGCGACCGTCTACGTGGCGAGCGTCACGGTCCTGCTCCCCGTGCTGGTGTGGGCTGTCGGCTGAGCCGGCCGGTCCGGGCTATCCGGACCGACCCGTCGGGTGACCGGCGACCCCGGGCGCAGTCGACGAGGGGGTTGTCCGACTGACGCGCCCGGTGGCGGTGCTCCTATGCACAAGCGGCCCGGAGTGTGCCTGTGAACGACGCCGACCCGGTTCTGTACCCGAATACGGCTGACAGCACCGGTGACAGTCCTGACGCCGACCGCCCTGGCGACATCTCGCGTCGCAGGCTGTTGGGTGCCACGGCCGCCGCCGGCGCCGTCGCAACGGCCGGCTGCGCGTCCGGGGGCGGTGAGACGCCGACCCCGGTCGAGGGCGCACCGACGGTGTTCGTCTTCAACACCGGGGACGGCAGCGTTAGCGTCATCGACGCCGAGTCCGACGAGGTCGTGGAGACGCGGGCCGCCGGCGTGACCTCGTCGTTTCCCTCGAACCAGTTTTCCCCCCGGCTCGTCGACCGCCTCGGGGAGCACCTGTGGGTCAACGCCGACCGCGGTGTCCGGGCGCTCGCCGCCGACTCGCTCTCGGAGACCACCCGGGTCGGGACCGGGTCGGGCGCCAACTGGCTCGAGCGGACGCCCGACGGCGCCCACCTGCTCGTCAGCGCCCGGGAGCCGGCCCACACCCAGTACCGTATCGACGCCGACCCCGGCTCCGAGAGCTTCGGCCAGGTGACCGCGGAACTCGACCGGACGCCCGAGGGCGGTCGCGGGGGGAACGACGGCCCTGGCCCGTGTGACATCACGGTCCACCCCGACGGTGACGTGGCCTACGTCCCCGACCTCTTCGGTGAGACGTTGACCGTCTTGGACATCGAGGCCTTCGAGGTTGTGACGCAGGTCGAGGTGTCGCGGGTCGGAAGCGGCCCGGCCGTGCCGTGGATGGGGACCGCCGCCTGGGACGGGGAGACACTGCTCGTCGAGCACAACGAGGGCGCGACGGGCACTGAGAGTCTCTGGGACGTTAGCGACCCCGCCGAGCCCCGTGAGCGCAGCAGGCTAACCGCGGCCGACGGCCTCGGCGAGCGCCCGTTGACCAGCGAGGTCGGCCCCGACTCGGAGACAGGCTACGTCTTTACCCCTGGGTCGAACGACGTGACCGTCGTCGACCTGGTCGCCGGCGAGGTTCGTGACCGACTCCCACTCGGTGGCTCGGCCTTCGCGGGGACCTGGGGCCCCGACCGCGACCGACTGTACGCCCCGGTCCAGACGGAGAACGAGGTTGCCGTCATCGACCACGCGGCCGGCGAGGTGACGGCCCGGCTGGCGGTCGGCCCCCAGCCGTACGGGGCAACCGCGGGGACCGTCCGACCCGCCGAGCGTGCGGCGTCGGAGTCGGCGCAGGCACTCGAGCGGCTGGCGTTTCGTCACGACGACAGCGGGACGACCTACTGTCTGGACAACTGCGCCTGTGGCCACCGGCTCTGAGCTGTCGCGGGCCCCGCCCAGCCCGGCCTGTCACGGACGATTTATGTCCGCCGCAGTCAAAAGTTCGGTATGTGCGGGCGCTACAGTCTGTTTGCGCCGCCCGAGGCCGTCGAGGAGCGGTTCGGCGCCACCTTCCACGAGACGTTCCAGCCCAGGTACAACGCCGCGCCACGGCAGTCGCTCCCGGTCATCGGCGACGACCGTGACGGCGAGATCCGAACAATGGAGTGGGGGCTGGTCCCGCCGTGGGCCGACAGCCGCGACGACGGCGGCTTCATCAACGCCCGCGCCGAGACTGTCGCCGACAAGCCCAGCTTCCGGGACGCCTTCCGCCGGGACGGCCCCGGCGGCCGGTGTCTCGTCCTCGCCGACGGCTTCTACGAGTGGGTCGAACAGGACGGCAACAAACAGCCCTACCGGGTGACCCTGGAGGGGGAACGCCCCTTTGCGATGGCGGGGCTCTGGACGCCCTTCGAACCCGCCACCGAGCAGACTGGGCTGGGTGACTTCGGCGGCGACGGGCCGGGTGACCCCGACCCCGTCGAGACCTTCAGTATCGTGACCACCGAGCCAAACGCGACCGTCGCGGACCTGCACCACCGGATGGCGGTCGTCCTCCCGGAGGGCCGCGAGCGGGAGTGGCTGCGCGCACCTGCCACGGAGGCTGTCGACCTGCTCGAACCGTACGAGGGGGAGATGCGGACCTACCCGGTCTCGACGGCCGTCAACGACCCCAGCAACGACTCGCCGTCGGTGACCGAGCCGCTCTCGGAGTAGCACGCTCCGCGCACAACAGGGGACACAAAGCCAGGGTCAGTCGATGTCGACGACCAGCACCGGCACCGAGCCGTTCTCGACGACGCGCTCGGTCGTGCTCCCCAGCGCCTCGACCCCCTGCCGGCCGGTCCGGCCGTGGGTGCCCATCACGACGATGTCGACCCCCCTTTCCCGGGCGTACTTGACGACGGCCCGGTGGGGGATCCCCTCCCTGCAAACGGTCGTGACGGCCAGGCCGGCGTCCTCAACGGTAACCGTGACGTCGTCGAGTGCACGCTCACCCTCCTCCTGCATCGACCGGCGGACCTCCGCCTTCGACTCGTCGTCGGCCGCCATGATGTGGCGCCTGTCGACGACGTAGAGTCCGTGGACGGCTGTCCCCTCCTCGGCGACGGCGAGGGCGTGGTCCAGCACCGCCGCGGTACCGGAGCTCCCGTCGGTCGGGACCAGGATGGTGTCGTACATACTGCGACCTGATACCGGGGCTGGTAAAGAGCCTACCGGTGACCCGGCTTACCCGCCGGTGAAGCTGGGGTGTTTCGAGACGTGTCGCGGGAGGTATCGCGACCGCTGTGGGAGGTCGGCGACGTCCTCCCGGACAGTCTCCTCCAGTTCCCCAAGCGTCATCTCCCGCTCCTCGTCGGCGATGCGGACGTTGACACCCATCCGGTCGCTCTCGACCTCGTCGTTTCCAACCACAATGTAGTAGGGCACCCAGTCGGTCTCGGCGCCGGCGATCCGCCTGCCGACGGACTCGTCGCGGTCGTCGATGTCCGCCCGAATCTCGGCTGACTCGAGGGTGTCGACCAGGTCGTCACAGTACTCGAGGTGTTCGTCGGGGTTGACGGGAATAAACCGGACCTGGGTCGGCGAGAGCCAGGTCGGCAGCTGTGGCGTGTCCATGTCCGCGGTCTTCTCGAGCAGGGCGGCCATCACGCGCTCGATACCACCGGAGGGGGAGTAGTGGAGGATCGGCGGGTTGTGGGCGCCCTCGCTGTCCATGTACTCGATGTCGAACCGCTCGGCGCTCTCGACGTCGATCTGGACCGTCGGGTTCTCGATTGGCCGTCCGAGGCTGTCGATGGCCGCAAAGTCGATCTTTGCCGACCAGTAGTGGTGTCGTTCCGGGATAACCTCGAGTAGCGTCGACTTGCCGAGTTCGCCGACAACCCCCTGCACCCAGGCCTCGTTGTCCTCGTAGAACTCCCGGGTCATCCGGATGGCCGGCTCGTAGTTGATATCGAGGTCCTCGGAGGTCCGGAGCGCGAGCTTTGCCTGCTGCATCAGCTCCTCGCGGGCCTGGTCCATGTCTCTCGTGGCGGTGTGCATGTCGGGCATCGTAAAGGCCCGTAACCGCTTGAGCCCGGCCACCTCCCCCTGCTGTTCGCGCCGGAACGAGTAGGTCGACATCTCGTAGACCCGAAGCGGGAGGTCGTTGACCGAGATGTGCATATCCCGCATGATGGAAAACTGGCCGAAACAGGCCGCAAAGCGCAGCATCATCCGGCGGTCACCGGACTCGAAGCGGTACTGCCGCTCGCCGAACTTCCCCGCGTGTTCGTTGATCGACCGGGCTTCGAGGTCGTACATGATCGGGGTCTCGACGGGCATCCCGCCGTAGTCGACGACGAGGTCGTTGACGTAGTCCATCAGCGCGTCCCGGACGAGCTTCCCGCGCGGATAAAAGCGGAGATTACCGACGTCGGAGAGCTCGTCGTAGCCGACCAGCTCCTTCTCGCGCATCAGCTTGATGTGTGGGGGCTCCTCGCCGGGGCTCGCCGTGACGCCCTCGACCTCGTCCTCGATGAACGCCTGCATGTCCTCACTCGCCTCGGCCTTTGCCTCCATCGCGCCGGCGGTGGTGCCGTCGGGCTGCATGACCAGCCAGTCGCTGGGCGCGCGGTCGGCGTCGGACTCGCTTTCACCCTCCTCGTCGCGGTGGGCGGCGACGTGCCGGGAGAGCTCCGAGAGCGGGTGGCCCTTGCAGGAGACCTCGAAGGACTTGTACCAGCCAAAGGGGGCCCGGAGGGTCTCGTAGCCCTCGCTCATCGCCGCCTCCAGGTTCCCCATGACGGCCGTTGCCGTGTCGGGGGCCGCGAGGTCCTCGCTGAGGTGGGCATAGGGGTAGAGCACGACCCGGTCGGTGTTGAGCTGACCGGTGACGTCGTCGATCTCCGCCAGGGCGTTCTCGACTACCCCCTCGATACTCTCCTCGTCGCCGGACTCGACGCTGATGAAGACAGTGACACACTCCTCCATCCGCCCCTCCAGTGGAACCCCCTCCCGCTCGGCAAGGTCGTCCGAGACCTCCTCGCGGGCCTCGAACTCCAGATGGTCGGAGTGTATGAACAGCAGTCGCATACCACGTCAAACCCGACGGCTGGTAAAAAGCGTGCCGGATGTGACTCCCGGCCGCCCGGCTGTGGGGGTCCACGACTCGCACCGGCGGTCACGGCCGACTCCGACGGCACCCCCCCGGTCCGGGTTGGATGGCTCCCGTCCCTTGGAGCGTGACTCGTACCGCATCGTTCGTCTTTGACTGACTCAGACGCGCGCTCGCGGGTACGACGACCTTACCCGAACATTGGACGCTCGTAACAATTGACCACGGCCGCGTTGACCCTCCTGTGCGAGCCCTCACTGTCGGCGCCCTCTCACTGCTGGTGTTTACCGCGATGGTGGCCGGCCCGGCCGTGGCGCTCGGCGGAGGGGCCGGCGCCCCGCCGACGACCGGAACGCAACTGTCGGCAGTGGAGACCCCGGCCACAGACCGCATTCCGGGACTGAACGAATTCGACGAAAAGGGTGACGAAGAAGAGGGCGAGGATGAGGACGACGGTGAGGAAGCCGAAGAAGAGGACGAAGCGGAGGAAGATGGGGAGGAAGGCGAGGAAGCCGAAGAAGAGGAGACAGAGGAGAATGAGGACGAGGAAGCCGAAGAGGAAGTAGAGGACGACGAGGAGGACGAAGCCGAGGACGAGGACGTTGAAGACAAAGAGGAAGCTGAAGGCGAGAACGACAGTGAGGCGGATGGGGACAGTGAGGAATCCGAGGACAAGGAATCGGAAGAGGAAGACGTGGAGGACGAGGAAGCCGAGGGCGGGAACTCAGAAGAAGACGTGGACGAGGACGAGCAGGAGAGCGAGGACGAAGACAAACAGAGGCACAACGGCGACAAGGGCGAGCGGAACGGGCACAGCAAGGGCGACAACGGGGAGGGGAACGGGAAGGACAGGAGCGACCGAGGCGACGAGGGGGAGCGAAACGGACAGGATAAGAGCAACGGCGGCGACGAGGAGGAGCGAAACGGGAAGGAAAATGGCGAACAGAACGCCGCGAAGGGCGGTGAGGACGGCGAGCGCGGCGACGACGACAACGAGCAGGAGCGAAAAGAGGCCGGGTCAGATGAAAACGAGGACGACGACGATACAGCCGACGACGCCGAGAGCGACGGTGAGGAAGCCACCGACGGAGATGACGACGACGGTGAGGGAGCCACCGACGGGGGTGGGGACGACCCCGACGGGGACGCCGAGGACGGCGGCGAGAGCGGTGACGACGGGGGCGATACCGACAGCGGCGGCACAGCCGAGGACAGTGACGACACGGAGGGCGACGGGAAGGGAACCGACGACAAGGACGGCACAGCCGAGGACAGTGACGACACGGAGGGCGGCGAGAGAGACACCAGCGGTGGGGACGACACCGCAGAGGACAGTGACGGTGTAGAAGGCGGTGAGAAAGAAACCGATGACGGCGACGACACAGCCGGCAATGATGCCAATACCGAGGGCGGTGAGGGAGATGCCGGTGGTGGCGCCGATACAGCCGGGGGTGCTGAGGACGCTGCGCAAGACACCGACGACAGTGAGGATACAGCAGAGAGTGGTGGGGATACGGAGGACGACGAGAGAGACACCGACGACAGTGACGACACCGCTGCCGACGACGCTGACCAAGCCAGCACCGGTGGACAACAGGATGACGCTGGCGGGAGCCAGCAGGACACCACAGATACCGAACCGGAGGCCACAGACCGAGACGGCCCACCGGAAACCCCGGCCAGGGAGCCGACGCCGACGGCGCCTCGGACGGCGTCCACCCCGGAACAGACGGCAGAGCCGGCGTCGACGTCCACCGCGGAGCCAACGGAACCGACGCAAACGCCGGTTAGGATATCGACCGCAACCGACCGCTCGCCGGAGTCCGGGCTCCTGACCCCGACATCGCCGACAGCCGCGACGCCGTGGAACGCATCCGAGCTGTCGGTCGTCGACACTGACGGGCTGTCCGACTGGGTCCAGGCCGGCCGGACGACGAGCGTTGTCGCGACAGTTGTCAACCGTGGCGATAGCCTCGCATTCAAGACGCTCAACGTGACGGTCGACGGGGCCCAGGTCGCCGAGCAGACCGTCGTCGTCCAACCCGGCGAACGCCGGTCTGTCCTAGTCGAGTTCGAGGCGACACCGGGGACCGTCGCCGTCGACGGCACCACAGTCGGACAGCTCACCGTCAGCGAGCGCTACGGTGTCGGGGAGGACGGACAGATACCGACCGGTGACACCACAGCAGGCTTTGGCGTGCCCCTCCAGCTCGGCTCGGTCGTGGCCCTGCTGGCGCTGTCGGGTGTCGGTGTTGTCCTGTGGCGCCGCCGACGGTAACCGTCCCGCTCGTGAGCCACTGGTCTGCCCGCTTTCGGTGCTGTCCTTGCGCCTCACCGCCTGCCGGGTCGTCCTGTGGGTCAGTCCTCCTCCTCTTTGAGCTGTTCGAGTTCGGCGTCGACCTCGGTCTCGTCGACGTCGGGCACGTCCTCGACGGTGACGTCGGCGTCGGCATCCGTCCCGGCGTGCTCGGTCGCCCCGGCGGTTCCCGTCTCGACGTCAACCTCCTCGTCGTCGTCGGCCATCTCGGCTTTCAGCGTCTCTAGCTCCCGTTCGGCGCCGCTCTTCTCGGCGAGTTCCTCGAGTTCGCGGTCGAGCGTGCTCTTGTCCGAGACCCCGTCCTCCAGTGCGCCCCGCTCGCGGAGTTCGTCAAGCGCCGCGGCGCGGGCCTCCATCTCCTCGGTACGCTCCTCGGCCCGCTCGATTGTCCGGGTGACCCCGTCCATCTCGTCGCCGGCGCCGGTGATCGCCTCCGAGACGCGGGCGTTTGCCTCGGCGGCCTCGTAGCGGGCCTTCATCGTCTCCTTTCGCGTGCGAAACTCCTCGATGCGCTGCTGGAGCTGTTCTTTCTTCTCGACCAGGTCGTCCTGGTTGCGCTCAAGGTCCGCGACCTGTGCCTCCAACTGCTCGATCTGGCTCATCTTCTGCTTTTTCTTCTCGAGGGCGCGCCGCGCCAGGTCGTCGCGGTCCTGGCGGACCGCCTCGCGGGCCTGCTCGTTGTGCCGCTCCACGTTGTCCTCGAGCCGGCGTTTCTGGATCTCCAGGCGCTTCTTCTGGGTGGTCAGGTCGGCGATCCCCTGTTTGACGTCCTGGACCTCGTCACGCAGCTGCTCGTAGGAGTAGTCGAGCGTCTGGGTCGGGTCCTCGGCACCGTTCACCAGGGCGTTGAGTTTCGATTTGATGACGTAGGACGCACGCGAGAGTATTCCCATACATACGGTTGTCGGCGACGAGACTTAAAATTCCGACACGCGTACGGGTGGTATGGTCGACACCGAGCGGCTACGGATACAGGGGCCTCGGGAGCTGAAGGCGACACTGGACACACCGGATGGGGACGGGACCGACGCTGTTGTCGTCGCCTGCCCGCCACACCCTCGGATGGGCGGTGACCGCCGGGACGCCCGTCTCCGGGCGGTCGGCGAGACGCTCTGTGCGGACGGGGTTGCCTGCCTGCGGGTCGACTACGGCCCCTACGACGAGGGCCGCGCCGAGCGCCGGGACATCCACGCGGCGCTGTCCTGGGCCCGCGAGCGGTACGACCACACGGGGGTGTTCGGCTACAGCTTCGGGGCCGGTGTGTGCCTGCTCGCGGCAGCCGAGGCGTGCGAGGCCGGGACGACACCCGGGGCGGTGTCGGCCCTCGCCCCGCCCGCCTCCTCCGGTGGGGCGTCGACCGTCGAGGCCGTCGACCGGGTCACCTCGCCACTACAGGTCGTCTACGGCGAGCGCGACGGGACCGTCGACTGTGGGCCGGTCGTCGAGCGCGCCCACGAGCGCGGCGCGAGCGTGACGGGTGTGCCTGCGGACCACTTTTTCCTCGGCCAACAGCAAGCGGTGGCGCGGCGGGTCACCGACGCTCTGGTCGGCGGACTCGGGGCGGGCCGTTGACGGGGCCTGTCCCCCCGGACGGCGCTTGGTGGTCGGTCACAAAAGCCGACGGGTCCGTAACGCATTAGGCAACGCCAGGCACACCCTCGGTATGCCAACGGAGCAGACGGGCTACGACCCGAGCCTGGGGCGGAAGTTCGTTTTCGTGACCGGAGGCGTGATGTCGGGGCTGGGAAAGGGCATCACAGCCGCCAGCACGGGCCGGCTGCTCGCCAACGCCGGTTTCGACGTCACCGCCGTCAAGATCGACCCTTACCTCAACGTGGACGCGGGGACGATGAACCCCTTCCAACACGGCGAGGTGTACGTCCTCAAGGACGGCGGCGAGGTCGACCTCGACCTGGGGAACTACGAGCGGTTTCTGGACACCGAGATGACCTCCGACCACAACGTGACCACCGGGAAGGTGTACCGCGAGGTCATCGAGAAGGAGCGGGCCGGCGACTATCTCGGCCGGACCGTCCAGATCATCCCCCACATCACCGACGACATCAAACGCCGCATCCGGGAGGCAGCGGCCGGCAGTGATGTCTGCATCGTCGAGGTCGGCGGCACTGTCGGCGACATCGAGGGGATGCCCTACCTCGAAGCCCTCCGCCAGTTCGCCCACGAACAGGACGACGAGGATATTCTCTTTACCCACGTCACACTCGTCCCCTACTCGAAAAACGGCGAGCAGAAGACCAAACCCACCCAACACAGCGTCAAGGAGTTACGCTCGATCGGCCTCCAACCGGACATCCTCGTCGGGCGCTGTGCGGACCCCCTCGACGACCAGACCCGTGAGAAGATCGCGCTGTTCTGTGACGTCCCGACAGACGCCGTCTTCTCGAATCCGGACGTCGCGGACATCTACCGGGTCCCCCTGGTCGTCGAGGACGAGGGTCTCGACGAGTACGTGATGGCCCAACTCGACATCGACGGGGAGGCGCTCCCGCCGGAGGAGCGTGACACCGTCTGGCGGGAGACGGTCACCCGGGAGCCCGAGGGGTCCGTCGACGTTGCCCTCGTCGGCAAGTACGGCCTGGAGGACGCCTACATCTCGATCCACGAGTCGCTGAAACACGCCGGCCTGGAGAAGCGGGTCGACGTCGACCGCCAGTGGGTCCACTCCGAGGACCTCGCCGACGGCCACGACGACCAGCTCGCGGGTGTCGACGGCGTCGTCATCCCCGGCGGCTTCGGCTCCCGGGGAACCGAGGGGAAGGTCGAGGCCATCCGCTACTGCCGGGAGCACGACGTCCCCCTGCTGGGGCTGTGTCTGGGCTTTCAGCTCTCTGTCGTCGAGTTTGCCCGCAACGTGCTCGGTCTGGAGGGGGCCCACTCCGCGGAGCTGGACGAGGGCACCCCCCACCCGGTTATCGACCTCCTCCCCGAACAGAAGCGGATGGAAGACATGGGCGGGACGATGCGACTGGGCGCCCACGAGACCGACCTGCGCGAGGGGACACTGGCCCGCGAACTGTACGGCGCACCCACCTGTACGGAGCGACACCGACACCGCTACGAGGTCAACCCCGAGTATATCCCGGCGCTTGAGGACGCGGGGATGGTGTTCTCGGGCACCTCGGGCAACCGGATGGAGGTGCTGGAACTGCCCGACCACCCCTACTTCCTGGGGACGCAGTTCCACCCCGAGTTCCGCTCGCGGCCGACACGGGTCAGCCCGCCCTTCGTGGGGTTTCTCGACGCCATCGCCACCGCCGAGACACCTGCCCGTGTGGGGGGTGATGCCTGATGGTCGACGTCGAGTCATTCGTCCCGGAGGCAAAGACGGAGATCGCCGAGGCGGTCGGCGAGAGCAACGCGGTCATCGCCCTCTCGGGCGGCGTCGACTCCTCGACGGCTGCCGCGCTGGCCTACGACGCCGTTGGTGACCAGCTCACCCCGGTCTACGTCGACACCGGGCTGATGCGGAAGGGTGAGACCGAGGGTATCCGGGAGACCTTCGACTACATGGACTCGTTGCGGGTCATCGACGCCAACGAGCGGTTCCTGGCGGCGCTGGAGGGGGTCACCGACCCCGAGGAGAAGCGCCACGCCATCGGCGAGCAGTTCATCCGCGAGTTCGAAGCGGTCGCCGAGGAGGTCGGTGCCGACTACCTCGTCCAGGGGACCATCTACCCCGACCGCATCGAGAGCGAGGGCACGATCAAGAGCCACCACAACGTCGGCGGTCTGCCCGAGGCCGTCGACTTCGAGGGGATCGTCGAGCCGATGCGCGACCTCTACAAGGACGAGGTCCGGGAGGTCGCCCGGGCGCTCGACCTGGAGACGGTCGTCTCCGAGCGGATGCCGTTCCCCGGGCCCGGCCTGGCGGTACGGATCCTCGGCGAGGTGACCGAGGAGAAACTCGCGGTGGCGCGGGAGGCCAACCACGTCGTCGAGGAGGAGTTGGCCGACCACGACCCCTGGCAGGCCCTGGCCGCGGTCATCGGGAAAGCGACGGGGGTCAAGGGTGACAACCGCGTCCACGGCTGGGTGGTCGCGGTGCGGTCGGTCGAGTCCCGTGACGGGATGACCGCCCGTGCCCAGGAGGTCGACTGGGAGACCCTCCAGCGCATCCAGTCACGGATCACCGGGGAAAACGAGACCGTCTCCCGGGTGCTCTACGACGTGACCCACAAGCCGCCCGCGACCATCGAGTACGAGTGAGCACAGCCACGACGCCGAGAGCGGGACACATATGCCGTCGCACTCCTTGAGACAGGTCATGAGGGTTATTGTCGCCGGGCCGGACGAACACGGTATCGCGGCCGCCACCGAGGCCGAGGGACACGAGGTGACGCGAGTCGACGTGGCCAACCGGCCGGCCCTGGAGGAGGCGGGTGTGCTCGAGGCCGGCGCCTACGTGCTGACGGAGGTCCGACAGGCGACCTCGATCCCGGTCGCGTTCGACCTCAACGAGGACCTGAAGGTGGTCGTCTACGACACCGACTCGCTGCCCGACTTCGCCCGCGGGCAGGCCGACCTCGTGGTCGACCCACAGCTGCTCGACCCGGACGCCGTCGCGGCGGAGCTTTAGGCCCGGGTGCTGGTCGTGTCGGTGCCGGTCCCACCCTCCTCGGCCCGCCGGGCGGCGTCTGCGACCCGGTCTGTTCCCCGGTCAACGAAGGGT
Source organism: Salinirussus sp. (assembly GCA_028275005.1). Lineage (GTDB taxonomy): Archaea > Halobacteriota > Halobacteria > Halobacteriales > Haloarculaceae > Salinirussus. The sequence goes on along the minus strand of JAQCNN010000210.1, from coordinate 4,742 downwards.
GTGCCGTGGCCCTGACAGGCAACGGCAAACTCACCGGCCCGGTCTGCGAAGTCGACAAGACTGTCGCGGATCCGGCTCTCGTCGTAGTTGAGATACCACGGCGGGAGCTCGTACCGCCCGTCGGACTCGACGACGAGGTCGCCGAGCAGCCCAAGCGAGCGGTCCTCGCTGACGAAGGCGGTGTGCCCTGGGGTGTGTCCGGGTGTGTGGTAGGCCCGAAATGAGCCGACGGTATCACCGTCGGTGACGGGCTCGACGGGCAGGTCCGGTGTGGCCCGTGTCAGGTCGAGTGCCCGCTGGAGCAGCCCTTTCCGGTTACCCAATGGCGGGCGCTCCTCGCCGCGCAGATAGGGGGCGTCATCGACACCGACGTAGACCGTGGCGTCGAGACCGCCGAGCCTGCCGAGCCCGCCGACGTGGTCGATGTCAAAGTGTGTGACGATGACCCGCCCGATGTCGCCGACACTCCCGACCTGGTCGACGGCCCGCGCCAGCCGGGAGCTGTGCCAGGGCATCCCCGCGTCCACCAGGGTCAGGACGTCGTCGTCGACGAGAAAGGCGTTTGTCCCCTGCAAGTCGACCCACCAGACGTCGTCGGTCAGGGTTGTCACCATACCCGGAGTTGGGGGTCGAGTGGTCAAAAGGGGCGGGACCGGTCGGGGGTTCAGACACCGTCCGGCGACTCGCTGTCGGTCGCTACCTCGTCGACGACCGCCTCGGCCTCGGCGAGCACCAGCTGCTCGAGGCCGTAGCGCGCGGCCTCGGGGTCGCCGGGCAGACAGAAGACCGGGGCCGTCCCGACGAGACCGGCCGTCACCCGCGCACGGACAACGGCCGTCCCCTCGCGTTCGTGGGCGAGGACCCGGTAGAGTTCGCCGAACCCGTCCATGCGCTTGTCGAACAGGGCTTCGACGGCGTCAGGGGTCACGTCCCCGGGGCCTAGACCGACGCCGCCGAGGGTGACAACCGCGGCCACGTCCGGCCGCTCGACGAGGTCGCCGACGGCCGACTGGACGGCGTCGACGGTCGCCTCGACGCTGTGACGGGCGACGACACGGGCCTCGGCTCCGTCAAGCGCCGCCACCGCCGCGTCCGCGGGGTCGACCGCCGGCGACCCTACCGTCACGAGCGCGTACGTCATCGCCTCGGGGACCGAAACGGCGTCGCCAGCACCGGGGGTCTCGCCCTCGCTCGCTGTGTCCGCCGCCCCGCTGTCGGGCGCTGTCTCGTCCGCGTCGTCATCGCTCGCCTCTCCATCCTCGTCGCTACCGCCGTGGGTGCGGCGGGTGTCGCGGGACTGGAAGTCGACCATAGACCGGTCTGGGACGCCGAGGCACAAAAGCTCAGTAGTGCAGGAGGTCCTCGACCAGCCTGTCGAGGTCGCCGTCACCGACCCAGGCCGGCTCGCGGGCGTCAGCGCTCTGCCACTCCGAAAACCGGGTGACAACCAGGTAGTGGCGCCGCCGGAACTCGCCGTCGACACGCTGGGTGACCACACGGTGCTCGACCACCCGCTCGGGGCGGCCGGTCCTGGCGTCGAGTACGACCCGGACCCGGGTGCCCGGGTGGACGGCCGCCGCCTCCATCGGGACGGTCGAAAAGACCGCCTGTGGGTCGTCGATCCCGACGACGACCGCCGAGTCGTTGCGTGCCTGGACCGCCCAGCCGCCGCCACGTGGCGAGAAGTACGGCCGGTAGAGCCCGGCCAGACTCTCGTTCGGGCCGAGGGTGTTCGTCCGGTTCCAGGAGACACCGGCGGCACCCGGCGGGAGCGTCACCGACCGGTTCCCGACGGGCTCCTCGGGGAGCAACGAGGGGTCGAGGCTGAACCGGTAGCCCTGTGCGACGAGACTGTCGTCGGCGTACTGGACCACCTGGACCGGCCCGTCGACGGAGACCTCGGCACGGAACCGTTGCCCGAACAGCGCGGCGTCGTCGGGCATCCCCCGCCAGCGGACGAACGTCGCGACGTACTGGTACCGGCTAAACTCCCGGACGGTCTCGTAGGTGGCGTAACGGGTCCGCGTCCCGTTCTCGAGGAGAAACACCCGCGAGACCCGCCGGTGGTCGACCGCACGAAGCTGGTCGGTCACGTCGTCCATCACCGCGGGCCCGGCCCGGTCGGTGTCGACGGGGTCCCAGGGGACCGACCGGTGGATGTCGGCAACCAGCACCCAGGGGACCGTCGGTGCGAGCGCGAGGACGGCAACGGCGGCCAGGACCGGCCAGTAGCGCCGGAGAAACCTCGCCCCCGCGCGGAGCGGCCCGAGCGGCCCGTCACTGCGCCGCTCGTCGCCGCCACCGGCGTCGTCGCTCATGGGCTCGCCCCCCGGTAGAGGGTACACAGCGTCGTTGCCGTCCGGGTCGAGGCGACGGTGACCCTGAGACGGTCGCGACCGGGCTCGACCGGGACGGTGAGGCTGTCACCGGGTTCGACCGGGTACGACCCCTGTGCCTGCCCGGGTGCGACTGTCGAGGCCCACAGCGTCGTCCCCGCCGCGGTCCCGGCAACGGAGAGGTTGACCGCCCAGTCGGCGGTGAGCGCGTGGCCGGCCGCAACCGTGACGGTGACCTCCTCCTCGCCCCAGGCCGCGTCACAGAGCACCCGTGGAGGCTCCTCGGGCAGTCCGGCAGGCGGCCCCGAGGCGGGGAGGACGGCCTGGCAGCCACTCAGCACGACGACCACGACGAGTAGGGCGGGCAGGGCGCGTCGCCGCATAGTTGGGGGTCACGGGACGACGGGGCAAATCTCTGTCTCCCGGTTTCGGCGCGGGCGGGCGACCCCACAGCCAGTCTGTCCCGGCCAGCGGCCACCGTCAGTGTTTTTCGCAGGCCACCCTACTCCCCGGGTATGGAGGCAGTTCAGTTCACCGAACACGGCGAACGTGATGTTATCGAGTACGGCGAGTTTCCGGACCCGGAGATAGCCGACGACGAGGTGCTGGTCGATATAAAGGCCGGTGCCCTGAACCACCTCGACATCTGGACCCGACGAGGGCTACCGACGATCAACGTCGAGATGCCACACATCCCCGGCAGTGACGCCGCCGGTGTCGTCGAGGCGGTCGGCGCGGACGTCACACGCTTCGAGGACGGTGACGGCGTCGCGGTCTCCTCGGGGCTCTACTGTGGGGAGTGTGAGTTCTGCCGGGACGGCGAGACGACACTCTGTAAGCGCTTCCAGATCCTGGGTGAGCACACCCGCGGCGTCCACTCCGAACTCGCCGCAGTCCCCGCGGAGAACCTCGTTCCCGTCCCCGACCACGTCGACTGGGAGACCGCCGCGGCCGCGCCGCTGGTCTTCCAGACCGCCTGGCGGATGATGATCTCCCGTGGCGACGTCGGCCCCGGCGAGCAGGTGCTGGTGCTGGGTGCCAGCGGCGGCGTCGGCCACGCTGCCGTCCAGATCGCCGACTACGTCGGCGCGGAGGTCTACGCCACGGCCTCCACCGAGGAGAAACTCGACTACGCCGCGGAGGTCGGTGCCGACCACACCATCAACTACGAGACGGAGAACTTCGCGAGTGCGATCCGTGACGCGACCGACGGCCGGGGCGTGGACGTGGTCGTCGACCACGTCGGCGCCCAGACCTGGCAGGACTCCCTCGCCAGCCTCGCAAAGGGTGGGCGCGTACTCACCTGCGGGGCGACCACCGGCGGCAACCCCGAGACCGACATCGACCGGATCTTCTGGAACCAACTCGAGGTCATCGGCTCGACGATGGGCACCCCCGGTGAGGTGGACGACGTCCTCGAACTGGTCTGGGACGGGGCACTTGAGCCCCGGATCCGCGACACGCTGCCGATGAGTGAGGCCGCCCGCGCACACGAGATGATCGAGGACCGCGAGGGCTTTGGCAAGGTTGTCGTCGTTCCCGACAGCGAACACTGAGCGAATGGCTGACGACACCCCGACGGAGCACAGCCGGGTCGACCGCGGCACGGGGAGCGGCGGTGCCGGGTCGGACACACCCGACACAGCCGCCGGAGACGACCCGGACGGCGACACCTACATCCACGACCCGGAGGGTGTGCGGCCACACCAGGCCCCGCCGAGCGACTCCGGCTTCGACTGGCGGGGCTGGCTGCTGGTCGCGACTATCCTGGCGTGCTTTCTGGTGGTGCCGGCGGTCATCCTCTTTCTCCCGCAGGCGGAGGGGTTCATCGCGTCGTTAGGGCTGACACTGCGGGATGCCTACCTCGTCTTGCCGCTGATTCCCGCACTGTTGCTCGGCGCGGTAGCGGTGTGGGCGGCGGTGCGGTCGCGGGCGTAGCCGCCGGCGAGGCGGACACGACCGCGCCACGGTCCGCCGGTCAGTCCTGCGTATCCCGACGCACCGCGATCTCGAACCACGGACACAGCCGGAGCTGCCGGTACCACCGTGGGTTGCGGTGCAGGCGCTCGTAGGGCGCCCACAGCAGGCCGGCGACCTCGGTGTCGTCGGGCGCGAGTGTGGTGTCCGAGAGCGTGGCCCGCAGCACCGCACACACCTCGTGTTCGACGCCCTCGTCGAGGTAGTAGCGCTTGTACTCGAAGCGGTCGATGACCTGGAGGTCGTCGTACTGGCTCGGCGTCACGCCGAGTTCCTCCTCGAGGCGCTGCTCGGCGGCTTCGACCTGTGTCTGGCCGTCGACGGGGTGGGAGGCGACCGTCCCGTCCCAGTAGGTGTCCCACAGCCGCTTGTCCGGGCTGCGCTGTGCGAGCAGGACCCGTCCGTCGTCGTCGAACAGGAGGGTGGTAA
>JAQCNN010000202.1 GCA_028275005.1 Salinirussus sp. | reverse complement strand
TACGCCGTCTCCGGCCTCGCGTACTCGGCCAGTGGCTCCTCGATATCGAGCAAGCGTGCGCTCTCGGCCCAGAGCCGGCGGGCGTTCTCGGTGGCGCGGGCGGGGTCGGAGGGCTGGGTGGGCTGCTGGCCGGCGAAGTACCGCCCGGTGACGTCCGCGGTCCGGTCGGCGGCCGCGACGAAGAGCAGTTCGGCGGCCCCGTCGGCGACTGACGTCACGCCGGGGACGGCCTCGAGTAACTGGACGAGTCGCGGGAGTGGCCCGGGGAGGAACCTGGTAAAGCCGCTGCCGGGGATCGCCCCCGGGTGGACGCTGTTCGATGTCACCGACCGCTCTGCGGCGTCGAGCCGTCTGGACAGTTCGGCCGCGAAGAGCACGTTCGCGAGCTTCGAGTGGCTGTAGGCCCACCCGCCCGCGTCCGGGTCGGACGCTGTCGCGCGTTCGATATCCAGGGACGTCCCGCTGTGGGCGGCCGAGGCCGTCGTGACGACGCGTGCCCCCTCGGTCAGGTGGTCGAGCAGTTCCGTGGTGAGCAGGTACGGCGAGAGGTGGTTGACGTGGAAGGTGTACTCGGCGCCGAGGTCGGTCCGACGGCTCTCACGGAAGAGCCCGCCGGCGTTGTTCAACAGCAGTCCGAGCCCGTCGGTCTCGGCGCGGACCGTCGCCGCCAGGTCCCGGACGGAGCCGACGTCGGCGAAGTCTGCCCGGACAAACCGTGCCTCCGTGGTCGGCGCTTCCGCCGCGAACTCCGCGACCAGTTCCTCGCCGGCCGCCTCGTCACGGCCGTGAACGACGACAGTGTCCGCACCGAGTCGCCCGAGCGCGAGTGCCGCTTCGCGGCCGATCCCGCTCGTCGACCCGGTGACGAGCGCGTCCACGCCAGAGAGGTCGGTACCATCGACGCCAGCCAGCCGTTCCGGTCGCTCGGTCATACGTCCGGTCAGGGCTCGTCGGAGGAAAGTCTGTGCTCGGTGATAGGGTACCCGGCCGCCGGCACATACTGGAGGGGTCAGTCACAAGAGCGTCCGGCACGTGTCCGGGGTATGGACGAACCAGAGCCCGCGGAGGGCTGGCCCGAGGGGCCGCTGTCAGCCGACGAGGCTGTCGAACTGTTCGAGGAGCGAGAGGGGGTCGTCGCCGTCTGGGCGATGCAACACGACGACGGCGTCCGGTCGAGTGTCGTCCCCGCCGACGCGCCTGAGGATGCCGTCGTCGACGTCGTCCTCGAGACGACGGCGGCCTTCGAGATGTACAGCTACAGCCGCGGACAGTGGATGGACTACGGAACCCAGCGAAAGGACGACGAGGACGCCCCCTCGATGGCGGGCACACTCGACAGCTACGAGGTGCTCGCGGGGGAGTCGGCGTCGTTCTGAGCGGGCACGTCGGTCCGCCGGCGCGCTGGGCGGGGGGACGAGAGACCACGGCAGCCACGTCTCTCAGGCCGATGTCGAAACCCGCTATCGGGGTGTCTACGGCTGCTCGAGTTACCACAGAAGGGGTGGCAGGTGGGCTAGTCGTCGTCTTCTTCCGTGTCGTGTTGCTGCCGGGCGCGTTGTGCCCGGATGCGGTCGGCGATGTCGCGGGGACCGGATGCAGAGCGTGTCATGGGAACCAACCGACAGTGACTGTCGGCACTCCCTCCTACTATGGGGGA
>JAQCNN010000198.1 GCA_028275005.1 Salinirussus sp. | reverse complement strand
AAGATGGATATCCCCTCGTTCATCGTGAACCGGCTGATGCGCCCCTACGGCGAGGGGGCGGCCTGGATGGTCCACCGCGGCGAACACTCCATGCGGGAGGTCGACTCGGCGATGAAGTACACCGAGGGGTTCCCGATGGGCCCCTTCGAACTCGCGGACTACACCGGCGGCATCCAGATCCGCGTCGAGGGCGAGGGCGACCACCTGACGGACGACCGGCCGATGGCCTACGACACCGAGGTGTGCCCGCTCCTCCACCGGCTCTACGAGAAGGGGCGCTACGGCCGGAAGGCCGACGCCGGCTACTACGACTACAGCGACCAGGACGAGCCCGACATCCCGGTCGACGCCGGCCAGGGCTTTGACACGCTGTTGGTGTGGGCCCCCATCGTCAACGAGGCCGCGAAGATGGTCGAAAACGACGTTGCCAGTGTCGAGGATATCGACACCGGCGCCCGACTCGGCGGCAACTGGCCGATGGGCCCCCTCGAGAAGGCCGACGAGGTGGGGGTCGGGACTGTTCTCCAGCGCCTCACCGAGGTTGCGAGCCGCCACGAGGACACGGCAAAGCTCGCCGAGACACTGCCCTGTGACCTGCTGGTCGAGAAGGCCAAAGCCGGCGAGACCTTCTACTGAGCGCGCTCGCCCCGACAGACGGCCGTTCCCGGCCACCGGACCTCGTCGGGTAGACGGCAAGACTGGCCCCTTTCCGGTGAGGGTTACGTCCACGCCGTGACTAATCAGGGTGCAACCATGAACACGCCAGTCATCGTCGAAGCGGTGCGAACACCGCAAGGCACAGAGGACGGTGTCTTCGCGGACGTCCGAAGCGAGGACCTGTCGATCCCGCTGGTCGACGAGATGCTCGCCCGCACCGGGCTCACCGGCGAGGAAGTCGAGGACGTCGTCTGGGGCTGTGCCCAACAGCGTGACGAACAGTCGACCAACATCGCCCGTCAGATCGCCATGTTCTCCGAGCTCGGCGAGGAGGTCCCCGGGACCACGGTCGACCGCCAGTGTGCCTCCTCGGCACAGGCGATCATCCAGGCCGCAGACCAGGTCCGTGCGGGCACCCGCCAGGCTATCGTCGCCGGCGGCGTCGAGAGTATGAGTCGCGTGAAGATGGGCGGGGGCTCCGGCGAGATGTACCCTGGCCTCGACGAGCGCTACGGGATGGAGAACCTCCCGATGGGCCAGACCGCCGAGAAGGTCGCCGAGGAGTACGGTGTCACCCGCGAGGAACAGGACGAATACGCGATGCGCAGCCACCAGCGCGCCCAGGAGGCCACCGAGAGCGGGAGGTTCGCCGAGGAGATCGTCCCGGTCGACAACGGCGAGGAGACCGTCGAGAACGACCAGGGGATCCGCCCGAACACCGACATGGAGACGCTTGCCGGCCTGCCGACGGTCTTCCGCGAGGACGGCACGGTCACGCCGGGCAACGCCTCACAGATCTCCGACGGCGCGGCCGGCGTGCTAATCACGAGTGAGACCCTCGCGGAGGAACACGACCTCGACGTCCTCGCCGAGGTTGGCACCCACCACGTCCACGGCGTCGACCCCACGGTCATGGGTATCGGACCGATCCCCGCGACCGAGGGACTGCTCGAGCGGGCCGGCACCGAGATCGACGACTACGGTCTGGTCGAACTCAACGAGGCTTTCGCGAGCCAGGTCATCGCCTCGAAGCGCGAACTCGGGATCGACGACGACATCCTCAACGTCAACGGCGGCGCCATCTCGATCGGTCACCCGCTTGGCTGTTCGGGTGCCCGCCTGCCCGTGACGCTGGTTCACGAGATGAACCGCGAGGCCGTCGACCGCGGGGTCGCCACCGAGTGTGTCGGCTTCGGCCAGGGCGCGGCAATCGAATTCAAGCTGCCGAACTAGCGCCTCCGACAACGGCGTTTCTTCTCTCGAGAGCCGGAGCGCCCCGTGTGGACGGAGGCTGCGACCCGGACGGTAGAATGGTCCTGGATAGCACAGTCCGTGAGCGGGCCACAGCCGAAATGGGCGGGCGGCGAGGGCTCTGTGCGTGCAGTCGGAACCGGGCCCGGCGGCGTGGCAGGCAGGGCTCAGTAGGGGTAGTCCCGGGGCTCGCGCTGGACGGAAACCCACTTTGTCTCGGTGAACTCCCGGAGGATGGCCTCGTTGTTGTACCGGCCCAGGCCGGAGGCGCCGACGCCGCCAAACGGTGTGTGTGCGTGGTCGTTGAGCGGTTGGTCGTTGATGTGTACCATCCCAGTCTCTAGCCCCTCAGCGATCCGTTTTGCCTTCGACAGGTCAGTCGAGTGGACAGACCCGGACAGCCCGTACTCCGTGTCGTTCGCCATCGCGAGTGCCTCGGCCTCGTCCTCGTAGGGGATGACCGGCGCAATCGGGCCGAAGTGCTCGTTGCACGCGGTCGGCATCTCGTTTGTCACCCCTGACAGGACGGTGGGCTGGACGAACAGCCCATCGACACCGCCCCCGGCCACGACCGTTGCACCCGCGGCGACCGACTCCTCGACGAACGCCTCGATCTTGTCGCGCTGGTCACTGTTTATGACAGGGCCGACAACAGTGTCCTCGGACTTTGGGTCCCCCACAGGGAGCTGTGCTGCCCGCTCGGCTAACCGCTGCACGTACTCGTCGTAGTGTGACTCGTGAACGATGTGCCGGTTGATGCTGATACACTCCTGACCCTGGTGTGTGAACGAGCCGAACACGCCCGCGTCGATAGCCCAGTCGATGTCCGCCTCGGCGGTGACGATGTGTGCGTTGTTCCCCCCCAACTCAAGCGACGGGGCGGTGAACTCGGCAACCGCGTTCTGTCCGACGGTTCGACCCACCTCCGAGGAGCCGGTAAAGGAGAGCACCCGTGGCGTCGGGTGTGAGGCGACCGCATCGCCGGTCGTCTCCCCGGTCCCGGTGACGACGTTCAGCAGGCCGTCGGGCAGCCCCGCCTCCTCGAAGGCCCGCGCGATGACTGACCCGCCCAGCAGGGGGGTGTCCTCGGCGGGCTTGAGCACAACGGCGTTGCCGGTCGCGAGCGCCGGCGCAACGACCCGCATCGAGAGATACAGCGGGAAGTTCCACGGGGTGATCACCCCGACGACGCCGACCGGGTTCCGCCGAACCTGTGTCTCCTTGTCCTCGACGAGTGCGGGCTTGTGCTGACCGCTCATCTCGAAGGCCAACCCCTCACTCCGGTGTGCGATCTTCTGTGCCAGGTCGAGTTCGAACCCGCCTTTCAGCCCTGTTCCGCCACACTCCCGCGCGAAGAGCAGCAGTAACTCCTCGGTGTACGACTCCAGGACGTTCCGGGCGTCCTCGAGCAGCCCCGCGCGGTCGTCCGGCGTGCGCTCGGCCCAGGCGGGCTGGGCGGCTGCCGCGGCCTCGTAGGCCGTATCTACATCAGCGGCCGTCCCTACCGGGGTCTCACCCATCTGTTCCTGCGTCGACGGGTCGACCATCGGGTAGGTGTCCCGGTCGCCGGCAGGCACCCACTCCCCGTCGATGTAGAGTGCGTTCCACCCGGTCTCGGGCGCCAACCCGAGGTCGTCGGGGTCGGTTGTCGGCTGCTCGACCGGAACGTCGGTGACTCCGTCGGTCACTGTGTCGTCGGTCCCCATGTACGTACACCTGTGGTCCTGACCGTCTTCAGTGTGACCCACGAGACCGGGGTGGTCCGTGTGGCCCCCGGCTGCCGTGACTGGCTGTCGGCCCCCATCTTCGGTTCCCACACCCTGGGGGCCGCCGTGGCGACTCCCTCGCACTTTTTATTTCAGCCGTCCGATGTGGCGGGTACAGTGTCTCACATCGACCAGTACACCGCCGTCGGGCTATCGCCGACAGTCTGGGGCGCAGAGACCCGCGACGACATTCAGCACAACCTCGAGCACATCCACGAGGCGATGTCCGGCGCGACGTGGCTCAGCGGCATGGAACTGCCGGTCAAGCTGGTGGTCATCCCCGAGGGGGCGCTCCAGGGGTTCACCGACGAGATCATGGATATGGACCACACCACGTACCGCGAGGAGATCGCGGTCGATATCCCGGGCCGGGAGACCGAACAGCTCGGCGAGTACGCAAAGGAGTTCGGGACGTACATCGTCGCCTCGGCAAAGGAGAAGGCCCCGGAGTACCCCGAGAAGTTCTACAACACCGCCTTTATTCTCAGCCCCGACGGGGAGCTGGTCCACAAACACCGCAAACTGACACCCCTGCTCCCGGTCGAGCGCTCGGTCACCCCACACGACGTCTGGGACGACTGGGTGGAGCACCACGGCGCGGAACTCGACGACCTCTTTCCGGTCGCTGACACCGAGATCGGCCGCATCGGTATCTCGCTCGCCATCGAGGGGGCCTACCCGGAGTACGCCCGCGGCCTGGCGATGAACGGTGCCGAGGTCATGTGCCGGATCGCCTGCCCGGAGCCGCTGGTCGCCAGCGGGAGTTGGGAGGTCCAGAACCGTGCCCGTGCCCTCGACAACACGATGTACGTGGTCGCTCCGAACCTCGGCACCTACCACGTCTCCCCCGACGCCGAGACCCCCGTCGACACGTTCGGTGGCGGCTCGATGGTCGTCGATTACACCGGTGACATTGTCGCCGAACACGAGTACGGCGCCGGCTCCTCGTACACGGCCGGTGTGGTCGACATCGAGCGGCTCCGTGAGCACCGTGTCGAGTCGCCGCTGACCAACTGGCTGAAGGACCTCCGAACGGAGTACTGTCAGGTGATCTACGACCGTGACCTGTACCCGAAAAATCTCTGGCAGGACCGTCAGCCGGTCGACCACGACACCTACGCCGAGGAGGTCACCGAGTCCCGCATCCAGGACATGGTCGACCGGGACATCTGGGTCCGCCCCTCACACCAGCGAGACTCCTGACGCCGTCGCCTCCGGGCCGCCACACACCGTTGCCGACGAGCGACACACCGCCCCGCCGGCGACGTCGCGTCTCGAAAACCGGGCGAGACTCGCTGTGCTCATCCCATGGGGCTCAAACCGCGTCGATCTGCTGTCTGTCCGTCGCAGAGAGCGGGCGGCGAGGGATTTGAACCACGCGAACATCTCGCTGTCGCTCGGCGTTCTCTATTTCAAATCCTCTTGCGTTGCTTTTCACTGCTCACTTCGTTCGCAGGAAAAGCGGGCGGCGAGGGATTTGAACCCCCGACCATCTGGTCCGGAACCAGGCGTTCTATCCGCTGAACTAGCCGCCCTCACA
>JAQCNN010000193.1 GCA_028275005.1 Salinirussus sp. | reverse complement strand
AAACCCTACGCGATGGCCGTCCGGACGGAGCTGGCAGAGGACCCGACGGCCGAGCCCGAGCACGTCCACCAGGGCTACCGGGCCGGGGGTGAGTGGTTCGTCGAGTACTTCCGGGGGCTGGCCGCGATGGGTGTCGACCACGTCCTGGTCTCGGCGGGCGGTGACGACCCCCGCGAAGCCCTCACCCGCTTTGCGGAGACCGTCCTCGACCGGCTCTGAGCGCGCCACACACGGCCGTCCGCCCCCACCCCGGTGTGTGTCGAGCTACCGTGGTAAGTTATTTCATACCTGGATGTGTGGGTCCACACTGACATGGCAACCGACTTCGCAAAAAAGGAGAAGCCGTACGAGCTGTTCGACAAGGCAAAGCGCCGGGGAACGTGGGACCCGTCGGAGCTCGACCTCAGCGAGGACGCGGTCCACTGGGAGGAGGGGTTCTCCCAGGCCCAGAAGGACCAGATCATGGGGACCTTCGTCGGCTTCTACGAGGGCGAGGAGTCGGTGACGCGGACGCTCGTCCCCTACTTCACCATCGTCGACAAGCTGGAGGACGCCCCCTTCGACACCGTCCAGGAGGAGATGTTCCTCAGCACCCACCTGATGGAGGAGGCCAAACACACCGACTTCTTTGCCCGCTACTTCGAGGAGGTGCTTGGCACCCAGGAGACCGAGATCGACGACTACGAGGAGTCCGACTACTGGCAGAACCCGGACCTCAAGGAGTTCCTCGTCGACGACCTCGAGGCGATCGGCGAGCGGATGCGCAGGACCGCCCGAACCGGCGACCAGCACGAACTCCGCTACATCCTCGCCGAGGGGGTGATGCACTACATGGGGATCGTCGAGTCCCAGCTCGCAAAGGCCGGCTACGAGATCTTCGAGAACGTCTTCTCGGACATCTCCGACGACCTCGGGACGGAGATCATGCCCGGCTTCCAGGAGGGGATCAAACTGATCCGGATGGACGAGGGCCGACATATCACCAACGGCCGGTGGGTGATGAAGAGGCTGGCCGAGGAGGACCCGGACATCGTCACCGAGGTCTACGAGCCGAAGGTCGAGGAGTATCTCGAACGCCTGACCGGCCAGCAGGCCGCCGACGACCGTTACGAGGACTACTCCTTCGACATGGCCACACTCCAGCGCAACGTCTCCAACGCGAATCTCCGGCAGACCATCGAGTACATCGGCCCCGAGAAGTTCGACAACTTCGGCGCGGACTTCGACATCGGCGCCTACGGCGACGCGGCCGCTGCCGGGGACTGACCGGCCGACTGCGGTCGGGCCCCGCCGTCGCGAGCCCCTGCTACCGGACTCACTGTCTCACCGCGTTCCGAACGCTGCCCGTCGGCGTGAGAGCCCACGAGCCGCCGGTGCACAACGGCTCAGCCCGTGTGGCGGGTCACCGTCGACCCGCTGTGTGCGGGTCACGCCTGTGACACCGCCAGTCACGCCGTCGTCTCGACTTCCAGCCACGGCACCTCGACGAGGGGTGGGATGTGTGTCTCGATGTGGTGTTCCCACACCCCCTCCTCGCCGAAGGCCTCCCCGTGGTCGGCGGTAACGACGACCCGCCCGTCGAGCTCCGGCACCAGGTCCGCGACCGACTGGAGCACGATACGGAGGTTCTCCTCGTAGAGGTCCATCGCGGCGTCACGGGTGCCGTTTCGCACCACGTCAAGTGGGTCGAGTTCGAGCCACAGCCCCGACTTCTGGACGAACTGACTCCCCTCGAGGACGCTCTCGACCCGCGGGCGGATCCTGTCGCCGATCGACGAGAGGAGCCCACCGGTCGACCCGTCGTCGCCCTCGCCCTGCTTTCGGATTCCGCTCTGAATCCGCTTGAGCTTCTGTCCGCTCCCCCGGGAGAGATACGGCGCGTGTGGCTGCATGTAGTGGATGACCGTGCGGTCCGCCTCGTCGACGAGGCTGTCGTGTTCCCGCAGCGACGACGAGAGGCTCTCCGGGGGGACCGTCCCCAACTCGTCGTCCCAGCCGTGGTCCCAGACGTCGACGACCTCGTCGATGTGCTCGTTCGCGGTCCACTCGTAGTCACAGCTGGCCCCCCACTTCAGCTCGTCGAGCGCAATCCCGAGGTCGTTGATGAAGGGGTTGCCGGAGAAGTACGCGATGTCGTGGTTTTCGGTGAACGTTCGGGAGGCCCACTCGGGTGTCGACGACCCGATACTGCGTCGTTTCTCGAGTGTGCCCGAGAGGTAGTCGTCGTAGAGCCGGCTGAATACGTCGTAGCGACACGCATCGAGCACGAGACAGTAGTCCCACTCGGATTCGAGAAATCGGTGTTCCTCCATCCGCTCAGACCCCACTCCGAGCTCCCCTCGGCTGTGACTGCCAGCACAACCGCTGGACACCGGGACACCGCCGTGGTCCCGTGTGTGGCTCACTGCCCGACCGGCCCGGTACCACTCGTTTCGCCGCTGACAGTCTGTCTCCCGTCATCTGTCTGACGTTGGTCGCGACCGGCTCGAACCCCCGGTCACACGCTCGGTATCGGCGGTATACATCTTGAACGTAGCTATACCGACGGGTCAATAAAAGGGTCCGGAAACAGCGACGCCGGGTTGTGACCGCCCCGTGGCCCGATAGCCCGGCCAAACCCGTCACCCTCGACGAGGATGGGCTCCCGTGCCGGCCCGTCGCGGGTGTTTGTCGGCGTGGGCGGGCCACACAAACAGCCTGACCCTATCCCGGCTCACTCGTCGCGTCGTTCCACAGCGGTGACGACGACGTCCCAGTTCGGGTGTGGGCCGCTGTCGACACAGTCCCACCCGCCTTCGACGCTGACCCCGTTCGCGTCGGCCCGACGGAGGAGGTCCTCGAGTGCGGCGTTCAGCTCCGACCCGGAGGCCGGCGCCGGCTGTCTGTCGCTCATTCGGGACCACTCCGGTTCCCCGGGCTGTCGGGTTGTTCGTGGCCCGGCCGGACCGTCACTTCCCCACGGCTGTCGACCGTTACTGTCCGGCGAGCGACCGACAGTGTGACCCGAACACCACCGTCAGTTGTCGTGTCCTGGCCGCGCCCGAGCGCGTTGAGCGCGTCGGCGTCGACGGCCGACCCGAGTGGCTCTAGCTCTATGGGGTCGACACCGGTTGCCGCCGACACCGCTGCGACGACGGCCATACTCGTGGCCGTCACGTCCTGATTGTACTCGAACCGGGACACCTCGGGACTCCCGTCTCGCGACACCGGCTCCAGTTCGACGCCGGCTCGTGTTACTGTACTCATGTACGAGGACATAGTGGGCACAACCGGTTTACTTCGAGCACTGATTATACAGTAGGTATATACGTGAACTCCCCGCGGGTCGGCGCCTACGCGTCAACGAGGGTCTCGGCGACGAGCCGCCGGTGTCCGCGTCTGAGCCGGGAGGAGAGTGACTGCTGGGTGATCCCGAGTGTGTCGGCAACCTCCTCGAGTGATGCCTCCCGCGGGGAATCGAAGTAGCCGTGGTCGTGTGCCGCAACGAGCGCCTCGCGCTGGGTGTCGGTCAGCTCGTACCCTTCCCCCTGTACCGGGAGCAGCGCGTGCACGGCAGTCACCTCGACCGGGATGTCGTGTTCCTGGCAGTAACTCCGAAACTCGCCGACCTCCTCGTGGGTCTCGCCACGAACCTCGAACTCCCACCCCTCGCTGGTTCCGACCGCCGAGAGCACGACGAGCTCGGCCGCCGAGAGCGCACTCAGGATGCCGACGTACTCCCGGTCCCAGCTGACCCGCATGAGTGACTCGTCGTCGAGGCTGTCGACGAGCTTGACCGCCTGCACACCGGGGTGACCCTCGAAGGCAGCCTCGATATCCGTCACCTCCGCGCCGCGGACCCAGAAGTAGGGGATGACCAGACTCCCGTCGGGGACGAGCCGCTCTAGCTCGACGGTCACTCCCGGCAGATTCTCGAAGACAGTCCCCAGGGGGAACTCCGCGGCCGGGCTCGTGAACTCCATGACGGTAGCCATACCGTCCTTTCCGCGGGAGACGGTAAAAAGTACCCGGCGTGACACATCAGGTCCCGGGAGCTTCGCCGAAGACCGTCCTCCGTGACTGTACGACGGTCACTCGCCTGCGTACGCCGCTGACTGACTCGACCGCTCTCGGAGGGCGACAAGCCACGCTCGTACTACTCCGCTCACATCGAGGAGATGCGCGACCTC
>JAQCNN010000188.1 GCA_028275005.1 Salinirussus sp. | reverse complement strand
CGACCTCCGCACGGGTGTCCGCACTCGCCACCGCCGGGCTGATAGACCGGATGAGCCGGTTGATTCGGTCCAGCCGTGAGAGGCGCTCGTTCTGCCGTTCCAGCTCCCGGTCGCGGTCCCGGAGGTTCCGGGTGCGGTCGAGCTGTTCGAGCGCCTGTCGGGTGTTCGCGGCCCACGTCTCCGCGAGATTCTGTTTCGTGGTCGAGAGCCGACGCCCGTCTGTCGTCGCCACGAGAAAGACACCCTGCTGGCCGAGCGAACAGAGCAGCCAGTCGTCGAACGTGTCGTCGAGCCATCCGCCCGGCCCGTTGTGCTCGCGGTACGTCTCGGCCGCTAAGCGGGCTGTCCGGTCGGCGAAGGCTGTCCACACCGGGCCGGTACCGCCGGAGAGCGTCGGCAGCGTCGGGTTCGTCTCCATGTCGGCCGTCTCGCGGGCCGCCGGGACGAGGTCCCCGGTGCCCCGGTCTCTGGTAAATACCGCCGCGTACGGAAAGTCGAGGTCAGCCGTCGCGGTCGTGACCGCGTGGGTGGTGACCTCCGCCTCGGCCTCGGCGGTCATCAGCTCCCGCGTTGCGCGGTGCAGTGTCCGGAGATACTGTTCGCGTCTGTGTCGCCCGGTGACCTCGTGATAGTGTTCGATCCGGCCGCCGGCGTACAGCCCGGTCTCGACCGGCGCACTCCAGTACTCCAGCCACCGCTCCGGCTGTGCCCCGTCACCGGGGACGTGTACGGTGGCCTCGACCTCCTCCCCGCGACTCGCCAGCCCGGCCCGTATCAGTGACGCGAGCGACTCCTCGCCGGCGTCGATATCCGCCAGGTGGTCCGCGGCGACACTCGCGTACTCCCGGCCACGGGCCTCCCCCCGGTCGAGACCGAGCAGGCGCTCGGTCGCCTCGTTTGCCCACACGACCGACCCGTCGGCGTCGACCACGACCGTTGCCTCCCGGGCGCTGTCGAGGACGTCCTCGGTGAGTGACTCGTACCGCCGCTCCCCGGCTCGTTCGGCGGCGGTCCGCTGGAGGCGCTCGACGGCGACCCGAAAGTCCTGCTCCGGGAGGTCCCCCAGCAGCGACTCGACAGCCGCCTGTGTCGATTCGAGTCGCTCGGTGAGTGCGCGGTACTCCTCGCTGGTCTCGAGTTCCTCGGCCCGTTTCACCGCCTCAAGCGTATTCTGTCGCTCGATCAGCGAGAACAGTTCCTGGAGTCTCTGGTCGTACTCGGCGCGGGTCAACATCCGGTCGACCGTCTCGTGGAGTGTGGTTGCGTCGACCGGCTTCTCCAGGTACGCGTCAAAGCCCATCTGGACGATATCGAGGTCGGGGGTGACCGCCGACACCATCACGACCCGGGGGTCGGCCTCGGCGTCCCGGACCGCCTCGAGGACCTCACCCCCGGAGAGTCCGGGCATCATCCGGTCCAACAGAACCACGTCCACCGTCTCGTCTACCTGTTCGAGGGCGTCGGTCCCGTTGTATGCCGTCTCGACGGTGTAGGTGTCCGCGAGCCACTCGGTGTACAGGTCCGCCAGGTCACGGTCGTCCTCGACGACGAGGACCCTGGCCGGGGCCGACTGTTCGGCCGTCATCCTGCTGTTGTCGGTGTGCCTGCCTCGGGCGTCCGCCGGGTCGGCAGCCGCAGACACACGTCCGTCCCGTCGGCCGACGACTCGACCGACACCTCGCCGCCGACCTGCATGACGACCATCCGAACCATCCACAGGCCGAGCCCTTGCCCGTGATTCAGCGGCGTCTCCTCCCCGGTTTCGAGCACGTCCGCCTCCATCTCCGGCAGCCCCGGGCCGTCGTCGCTCACCCAGACCTCGACCCAGCCGCCCTCCGGGCGGGAGAGGTCGACCTCGATTGTGGCGTCTCCGGTGGCCTCCGCGGCGTTTGTCACCAGCTCACGAACCACATCGAGCAGTGTCGCCGGCACCGCCGCCCCGTCGCCGGAGACGTCGGTCAGGATAGTCGCGTCGGTGTATTCCGCACGGAGCGGCGCAACGGCATCATCGACCAGTGACCCCGCCTCCATTCGGGGCTGTTGTTCCTGCTGTAACTCGAGTATCTGCCGTAGCTCACCCATCCGCTCGGTCATCGACTCCCACTTGTCCAGGGTCCCTTCGAGGGTCTCGAACTGTTCGGCTCGCTTGTCGGGGTCTGTCTCCTCACACATCACCTGGGCCCAGCCACGCACCTTGGTCAGGTCGTTTCGCATGTTGTGGCGCATCACACGCTGCATGACCTCTAGATGCTGTCTGTGTTGCTGGCGCGCCGTGATGTCACGACCCTCGGCGACGAGCAGGGACACCTCGCCGTCCTCGTCGGTCACCGGTTTCACCGAGAAGTCGATCGTCACGAGACCAGTACCGCCGCGTACCTCAGTCTCGTAGCGGACGAACTCGCCGCTCGCGGCCCGCTCGGTAGCCTCCCGGGCCTCGGTCTGTACGTCCTCCGAGTGGGTCCACCACGGGGCGTCGAAAAACGGCTCCCCGACGAGCGCGTCACGCTCGATACCGCCGAACTCGAGTGCGGCGTCGTTCACCTCGAGGACCGTGCCATCCGGCTCCAGCAGCCCCGTGAACTGGAAGGTCTGGTTGAAGATCCCCTCGAACCGCCGGGCGCGTTCCTTCTGTTCGGTCACGTCACGGAGATACAGGAGCATCCCGTCGATGGCGTCGTCCTCGAGCATGTTCCGGCACTGTCCCTCGACGTTGAGCCACTCGCCGTCACCCGACCTGAGCCGGCACTCGGCGTGGGCCTCGGCGTCGGGGTCCCGTGCACTGGCGAAGAAGGTCCGCATCGCGTCCTCCCGACCCTCCGGGTGGATGTAGTCGAAGAGGTTCTCGCCGACGAGGTTGTCGGAGTCGTGGCCGAGGACGCGGCTGGCCGAGCCGCTAGCGTAGGTGACCGTCCCGTCCGTGTCGACGATCGTCACGACGTCGTCGGACTCCTCGACGAACCGCTCGGTCCGGCGCTGTTGGCGCCGCTGGTCGGTCATATCACGGACGACCGTCGCGTAGCCCCGGAACGTCCCGTCGTCGGCTTCGAGCGGCGCGTACCGGATGTCGGCGTAGAACCTCGACCCGTCGGCGCGGACCCGCCACCCCTCGTGGCCGCTCTCACCGGCGATCTGTGCCTGCTGGAGCAACCGGTCGGGGAGCTCCGACTCGCGGTCGGCCTCCGGGTGGAGTGCGGCCATCGGCATGCCGAGTGCCGCCTCGGCGTCGTAGCCGAACATGCTCTCGGCGCCCTCGTTCCACATCTGAACCGTCCCGTCCTCGCCGACGACGAGGAAGGCGTACTCCTCGACACTCTCTGTCAGCAGGCGGAACCGCTCGCGCTCCTCGGACAGTTCACGCTCGCGGCGTGCCTCCTCGGTCACGTCCTGTGCCAGCACCAGTCCGCGGTCCTCTGCCGGTTCCCCGTCGCCGTCGTCGACCGGGACGATGTGGACCCGGAGCGTTCGGTCCCCGAGCTCGACTCGGCGGTCCGTGCGTTCGCCCTCGAGCGCCGCCCGGAACCGTGGCACGAGTTCGTCCCCGGCGTCGGCCCCGGGGAACAGGGTCCCGACCGCCTGCCCGGAGATGTCCGCCGGCTCGAGCCCGAACTCCGACAGGAGTTCGCCCGCCGCCAGGCGGTATTCGAGGGCCGCGTCGAAGGTGAGCACACCGCCGTTCGGGATGTTCTCCGCGAGACTCCGATACCGGCGCTCGTTTTCCTCGCGCTCGCGTTCGGCCTGCTTTCGGTCGGTGATATCCGTCGCGGTCGCGAGTAGCCGAACCGGCTCCCCCTCGTCGTCGTAGGTCGGGACCCCACGTGTTCCGACCCACCGGACGGCCCCGTCGCCGTCGGTCACCCGGAACTCGCTGACCCAGGGGTCGCCGGTCTCCACCGCCGTCCGTAGCTCTGTCCGGACCCGGTCCCGGTCGTCGGGGTGGACTGCCGCCTCGAACGCCGCCCGGGAGTCGACATCCAGCCCCAGCAGTTCGGTGAGCGTGTCGTTCCACTCCACCGCGCCGGTCCTGATGTCCCACTCGGCGAGCCCGGTGTCGGTCCCCGACAGCGTCAGTTCGAGTCGCTCGCGCTCTGCCCGGAGTTCCTCGCGGGTGGTTCGGCGGTCGAGTTCGTAGCCGACCCAGCGCCGGAGGAGGTTGACAAAGGACTGCTCGGTCTCGGTGAATCCGGTCGTGCGTGGCTCCCTCGAGGCGAAACACAGCGTCCCGTAGGTGTCCCCGCCGGCGTCGACGGCGCCCGCGATGTACGTCTCCAGCCCGAAGGTCTCGTGGGCCGGGTCACCCGCCCACCCCTCCGCGGCGGCCTCGGTGATGGTGGTGAGGCCGCTGTCCTCGATCGTTTGCCGGCAGTAGGACTGTGGGAGCGGGCACGATTCCCCCGGCTGGAGGCCGTCGTGGGTGCCCTGTGCCTGGACGATCGTCTGTGTCCCCGCCGTGTGGTCGTCGCCGGGCTCGATCCGTGTCAGAAACGCCGACGGCAGGTCGAGATACTCGTTGCCGGCCGCCAGTAGCCCGTCGACCTTCTCCTCGAAGGACAGGGCCGGGTCGGTCGTCACCTCGTAGACGCGTTCGAGGACCTCGACTGTCTTCTCCGTCTGTCGCTCGCGTGCCTTTCGTTCGGTGACGTCCTGCTGGATACCGATGTAGTGCTGGACGGCACCGCTCTCGTCGGTGACCGGCGTGAGCGAGAGGTGGGCCCAGTAGGGGGTTCCGTCCTTTCGCTCGTTCCGGAGTTCGAGCGAGACCGGCTCCTCCGCGGCGGCGGCCTCGCGCAACTGTGTCACCTTCTCGGGGTCGGTCTCCTCGCCCTGGAGAAACCAGGGGTTGCGACCGAGCGCCTCCTCGCGGGTGTAGCCGGTCAGGCGCTCGAACCCGTCGTTGACGTAGACCAACGGGTTCTCCGGCTGTGACGGGTCGGTGATCTGGATGCTGACGGTTGCCTCGTCCATCGCCCGCTCCTTCAGTTCGAGGTCGCGCTCGCGCGCTCTGCGCTCGGTCTCGTCGCGGACGGTGCAGACGAGCCGCCCGTCCTCGACGACCGTCAGGGAGAGTTCGGCCGGGAACGTCGTCCCGTCGGGGCGACTGCCCGTCACCATCCCGCGCCAGTACCCCTCGGACTCGAGCGCCGGGAAGGCTTCGGCCTCCAGCCGCTCGACCTCCCTCTCGTCGTACAGCTCCCGCCAGCTGTTCCCCAGCAGTTGGGCCTTGCTCTCGAAGCCGTACATGTCGACGTGAGACTGGTCGATGTACGTGTACGCCCCGTCGTCAAGCACCGCGACCCCGTCCCGCGCAGACTCGACCGCCTGCCGGAACGATTCGAGTTCGCGTTCCCGCGCTCTGCGCTCGGTGACATCCCGGAGCACGCCGGCCGTGCCCCGGAACTCGCCGTCGCCGATCAGCCCGAGCCGGTTCTCGACGACCGTTCGGCCGCCGTCGGCCGTTTCGAGTTCGAACTCCGCGGTCGTCGACCGCTCGTCCGTGGCGATCAGCCCCTCGACCTGCTCGCGGATCCGTTCGACGTCGGCGTCGGCCATGGCGACCGACGGGTGTTCTCCGATGACCTCCGTCCCGTAGCCGAACTCCCGTTTGGCCGCCTCGTTGACGAATGTAAACCGCCCCTCGGTGTCCAGCGCGTACACCGGGTCGTCGACGGCCTCGAGGATCGTCTCGTACCGCTCCAGTTCCCCGAGCCGGCGACGACGTTCGACCGCTGTGCCGACCCACTGTGCGACGAGTTTGACGAACTCCTCCTCACCGGGGCGGACCGGCTCCGAACGCGGGCTCCCCATCGAGAAATTGACCGTCCCGTACGTCGCGCCGTCGACGACGACGGGCGCCGCGATGTACGCGCGGACGTTCTCGGCTGCCGGGTGACGCTCGTGGTCGGTGTCGGCGATATCGGCGAACGCCAGCGACTCGGGCGCCTCCCCCGCGACCGTGGCCTG
>JAQCNN010000185.1 GCA_028275005.1 Salinirussus sp. | reverse complement strand
GCGATCCCCACGGCGTCCAGCCCCGCGTCCTCGGCGGCGGCGACCATCCGGAACAGAAAGGCACCGTCGGAGTAGTTGGAGTGGACGTGGTAATCGCGCATCAGTCGTCCCCCCGTTCCGGGGAGCGGGTGGTCTGGTCGTTTGCCGGCTGCCGTTCCCGTAGCACGCGTTCGATGATCGCCCCCGTCGAGAGGAGTTCCGCCTCGCGGCCTTCGCGGCCGGAGGCCCGGACGACCTCGCAGTCCAGCCCACGGTCGGCGAGTGCGTCCGCGATGGCCTCCTCGTCGTGGTGCTGGTCGTGGCCGAGGACGATCACCGACGGGTCGATATCGGCGATCGGAACGAAGTAGTCGTCCGGGTGGCCCACGCGGGCTTCGTCGACAGCTTCGAGCGCACCGACCATCTCGACGCGCTGGCGGTCCGGGACCACGGGTGGCGCCTTGTGGGTGACGTTCTCCCTGCGGGCGACGATGACGTGGAGTTCGTCGGCCATGTCGGCGGCCTCCCGGAGGTAGTGGACGTGGCCGGGGTGGAGGATGTCGAAGGTTCCCTGGGCAACGGCGCGGTCGGTCATCGGCTCACCTGCGCCCCCCGGGGTCGGTGTCGAGCCCCTCCTCGCGCAGTTGCTCGTCGATATCGGCCTGCGTGAAGTCGAAAAACTCCTCCTCTGGCAACGGGACATCGAGCACCGGCAGTTCCGTCTGCTTTCCCTCCCGGTCGTAGGCCTGCCAGTCACCGGGCCCATACGGGGCTCCGAGGATGATGTGAACCCGGTTGCGGCCGAACGTGCCGAGGTCGGCGTTGCTGGGTCGGAGCACCCCGTTAGGGTGGGAGTGGAGCGAGCCGGCGGCTCGCGTGTCGTTTGGCACCATGTTCGTGTCGACGGTTGCGCTGACGGGGTTGGTCTCGGTGCCAGGGATGACCAACACCTCCGTCAGCACAGTCCCCGAGTCCTCCAGCCCGAGATTCGAGGCCGCCTCGCCGCGGAGGAGCCCCATGTACTCGTCGGGGTGGGCGTCGCGGGCAGCCTCGCGGGCGAACTCGAGTGCCTCCTCGGCGATACCGAGGATCTCACCCGAGCGAAACAGTCCCATAGGTTTGGTGAGTGCGCGCTCCTTCTAAGCGTTCCGGAGTGTGGGGCGGCCACACGGGTGACCGGGCCGGGGGAGCCGGCAGCCGAGACCGAAGGGTAGAAACCCCGTTCGTTACATCTAGTTTGTATGTCTGAGGCAGACGGCACCGGTGACGGTGCCACCGTCGTCTACGAGCTTGGGTCGGGGTGTACCGTTTCCGACGTCGAGGAGGGGGCCCGCTACCACGCCACGGTCAACGGCGTCGTCGACTACGGCGTCTTTGTCGATATCGCCGCGGAGGTCTCCGGGCTCGTCCACACCTCGAACCTTGTCGGTGACTACGAGGTCGGGGAGGACCTCGTCGTCGAGCTCACGACGGTACACGAGGACGGGGACCTTGGCTTCGAGGAGGTCCGGACCGCGGACTACGAGACCCGCACCGTCGGCCGCGGCAACCGGCTGACGATGGCGGACCTGGAGGACACCGTTGACGAGGCCGGCCACATCGAGGGCCGGGTCGTCCAGGCCAAACAGACCGGCGGCCCCACCATCTTCCAGGTCCGCGACGAGACCGGGATCACGCCGTGTGCGGCCTTCGAGGAGGCGGGTGTCCGCGCGTACCCCGAGGCCGGGGTCGGAGACGTGGTCCGTGTGGCCGGGACAGTGGAAACCCGCAACGGCAGCCCACAGGTCGAGGTCGACGACCTCGATGTCCTGGCGGGTGCTGCCGCGACCGACGTCGAGGACCGACTCGACGCCGCCACCGCCAACCTCGCCGCGCCGGCGGATATCGACCCACTGGTCGACTGGCCGGCACTCGGCAAGCTCTACGACGACCTCCGGGAGGTCGCCCGCCTGCTCCGGGAGACGGTGCTCGAGGGACGCCCGATCCGGATGCGACACCACGCCGACGGGGACGGGCTCTGTGCCAGCGCCCCCCTCCAGCACGCCCTCGAGCGGTTCATCGCCGACACCCACGCCGACCCCGACGCCCCCCGTCACCTCCTCAAGCGCCTGCCGAGCAAGGCCCCCTACTACGAGATGGAGGACGTGACGCGTGACCTGAACTTCGCGCTGGAGGACCGCACACGTCACGGCCAGAAGCTCCCCCTGCTTCTGATGCTCGACAACGGCTCGACCGAGGAGGACACCCCCGCCTACCGGAACCTCGCACACTACGATATCCCGGTCGCGGTCGTCGACCACCACCACCCCGACCCCGGGGCAGTCGAGGGGCTCGTCGAGAACCACGTCAACCCGTATCTCCACGACGAGGACTACGCGGTGACGACGGGGATGCTCTGTGTCGAGTTGGCGCGGATGATCGCCCCCGACATTACCGAGGACGTGCGCCACGTCCCGGCCGTTGCCGGGCTCGCGGACCGCTCGGAGGGGGAGGGGATGGCCGACTACCTCAGTCTCGCGCGAGAGGCCGGCTACGACGAGAGTCACCTCCAGGATATCGGTGAGGCCCTCGACTACGCCACCTTCTGGCTGCGCTACAACGACGGCCGCGAGCTGATTTACGATATCCTCGACGTGAACTGTGACGACACCGACCGTCACGCCGAACTCGTCGACCTGCTCGCCGAGCGCGCCCAGCAGGACGTCGACGCCCAACTGGGTGTGGCGATGGAACACGTCACCCACGAGACCCTCGACAACGGCGCCCACCTCTACCGGGTCGACGTGGAGGAACACGCCCGTCGGTTCACCTACCCTGCGCCGGGCAAGACGACCGGGAAGGTCCACGACCGGAAGGTCGCCGAGACCGGCGACCCCGTCATCACCATCGGCTTCGGCCCCGACTTCGCCGTTCTCCGGAGCGACGGCGTCCGGCTGGACATCCCGGAGATGGTCGCCGAACTCAAAACGGAGGTCGATGGTGGCGGCGTCAGCGGCGGCGGCCACCTCGTCGTCGGCTCGATCAAGTTCGTGAAAGGGATGCGTGCGGCTGTCATCGAGGCACTGGTCGGGAAGATGGGCGAGGCCGAACTCGACGAGGAGTTGGGCAGTTCGGCCGCAGTGGCCGACGACTGAGACGGGCGACCGTCAGACGAATTCGAGCCGACGAGCCCGCCAGGCAGCGACGAGTACGGCGGTCACACACGCAATCACAACCCCAAGTGGCAGCGTCCACCGGCCGCCCCGCCAGTCGGCCCGGAACACCTGCCGGAAGTACCGGGCGGGCTCCCGACCCTCCAGAACAACCGCCACCTCCCGGTTCCGGCGTGCGGAGTAGTTGTTCCAGTTGAGACTCCCCACGACTACGCGGTCGCCGTCGACGACGACCCCTTTCGCGTGGATCTTGCCGTACCGGCCCCGTGGGTCCGCGACACGAGCCTCCAGGTCCAGCCCCTCGTCGCGGGCACGCTCGTTCAGATACGCGGTGAGATTGCGGTTGTCCTCGCGCACGTACCAGGCGCCGCTGAGCAGGACCCGGACCGTGGCACCCCGGCGAGCGGCCTCGACTGTGGCTCGCAGGAACGGCTGCCGGCGGCCGCCAACCGACACCTGTTCGACCCGGACCGAGTCGGTGGCGTTCCGGACCAGCCCGACGACCGCCCGCTCGGCGTTGTCGGGTGCAACCAGGAGTCGCGCCCCCTCCACCTGAACCCGGCGCGGGTCGAACCGGCGCGGGTAGCTCTCGTTTGCCGGCACACCCCCGTCCGTGGTCGACAGGTCTCGTCGTGCCTCCTGCCAGGGGACGGCGTCGTGCCAACTGGCGTCGGCCCGGAAGGTGTCGGCGAGCCCGCGGACAACGGCCGGTTGGTCGGTCACGACACCCCATCCTCGGCTCCCGCGCCCACCGGTACCTGCCGGCTTCCAGTTCTCCGTCGTCACGAGGGCGTGGCCGTCGACGACAGCGTATTTTGCGTGGTGGAAGGCATACCGGGCCCGCGGGCCGTCGAGCACACGCACCGCCGCGCCTGCGGCAGCGAGACGGTCCAGCCGGCCGGCCATCCGGGTCGACATACCGCCGACTGGGCCGCCGTCGACGAGAACACGGACGGTGACGTTCCGGCGAACGGCCGCGACGAGCGCCGTCGTCACCGCCCGCGAGGAGAGTGTGTAGCCAGCCAGCAGGAGCCGACGGTCGGCCGCCCGAAGCCGGGAGACGGCGAGGGTCGGCGCGTCCGGCAAGACGAACACCCGCGCCCGACCCGGAGCGGCGCCGACAACCGGGCGGTCGGTCGCGCCGAGCGGGCGCCAGTCGCCCGACGCGTCGAGCACCTCGGCCTCAGGGGCACTCGTGTACGAGCGCGTATCGACCGTCCGGTTGCCGTGTCGCAGCCGGAGAGTCTCACCGGCGTTCGAGAGCGAGAGCGCCGCGGAGAGTTTACGTGCAGGCCGGCCGGTCAGCCGTTCGGTGATGTTCGGGGCCGTCGAGAGGGTGACACGGCCGCTGGCGGTCCCGTTCAGCGCGACAGTGTCCTCGCCGTCCGCGAGGCGCATGTCGTCAAGCGTGGTCCCCGGCGGCACGGAGAGGACGACGAACTCCCCGCGGTCCTCGTCGGTGGCCGGGTTCGGGTACACCGCATCGATGCTGGGAGCGGAGGGGGTGTCGTCGGCGACTCCGGCGCCGGTGTCGGCGGGTGACCCGTTCTCCGGGCTGTCCGCGGCAGCGGCCACCGGGCCGGTGGGTCCGGCAGGGGACAGCCAGAACCACCCGGCGACGAGTGCGAGGGCAAGGCCACAGGCGACCGCGAGCGCACGAAGCGACCGGGCTGTCGGGCGGCGCACACGGGGGCTGGTCCCGGCCTCGAACAAAAGGGTACGCCCGCGGAGTCAGGCGCCGGCGGCCTTCTCGGCCTCGGCCTGGACGATGTAGGAGCGGTCATCGGTGTAGTCGGCGGCCACCTCGAGTGCCCGCTCGGTGCCGACCTGGTTGAGCGCCCAGGCGGCGCTGGCCCGGACCTCGTCGGCGTCGTCCTCGGCGAGGATGTCGGCGAGGGGGTCGATAGCGCGTGTGTCACCGATCTGGCCGAGGGCGCGGGCCGCCGCCGAGCGGACGTCGGCGCTGTCGGCGGCGAGGCGGTTGGCGACCGCCTGTGTCGAGTCCGTGCTCCCGATCGCACCGAGTGCGCGGAGCGTCACGCGTTCGAGCTTGCTGTCGCCGCCGCCGAGAAAGTCCTCCAGGGTCTCGCAGGCCCGCTCGTCGCCGATCCGGCCGAGGATGCGGACCGCCTGGCGGTCGCGTCGCTGTGCGCGGTCGTGGACCGGCTCGAAGGCCGCTTCCGGGGCGATGTGTTCGAGCGCATCGAGGATATTCTCCTCCATGAAATCGGACTCGAAGGTCTCCAGTGCGAGGAGGATCGGCTCGACGTCACCGGCCTTCTCGTAGAGCTTGACCGCGTTCCACTCCGGGGGAAAGTCCTTCCGGTTCTTCGGGTCGAGGACGTCGTAGAAGCCCTGGGCGTCGAGTTGCTCGCGGACGGTGAGGTCGTCCCAGACCTCCGCGGCCTCCAGGTCGGCTTCGAGCGTCTCGGCAGCGGTTAATAGCTCCTCAATCGTCTCCGCGTCGTCGTCGGGGTCGAGACGCAGCCCGGAGACGGCCTCACCGGCTGTCGCGAGGTCCTCGACCACCTCGGCCGGCGTCTCCCCGTCGGCCGCGAGGTCCAGGTCGGCGGCCTCGTTCACCGTCTCGAGGAGTGTCCCGACGGCAGCAACCGCAGCCGTCTCGCCGTCCTCGGTCCACTCGGCGTCGGTGAGCGTTCCCGCCGCATCCTCGAGGACCGCTGTCACGTCCTCTATGTAGGGGCCGCGGGCTCCCTCCAGGTCGTCACGGAGTTCCGAGAGTCGTCCGTCGATGCGGTCCTCGGGGCTCTCCTCGTCCTCGTCGTCGGGCTCGGGGAGGTCGGCCGCCTCGAGAGCGGTCTCGACGGCGTCGAGCTGTTCGGCCACGGCATCCAGGTCTGCCTCGGTCTCGGCTGCCTCAAGCGCCTCGGCAGCCTCCTCGAGGCGAGCCTCCATGGCGTCGGCGTCGAGTGCCGGCCGCTCGGCGTCCTCCCCGTCGGGCCCCGAGTCGTCGGCCCCGGCCTCGTCGGTGTCCTCGCTCATACGCCACTCTCCGACAGGTCCGAGTGTAAGCGTTACTGTTCGGAACCGGGGCGCCTTTTACCGTTCAGGCCGAGTCTGAGACATGAGACGACGGACCCTCTTGGCCAGCCTCGGGGGCGCCGTGAGCGTCGGGCTCGCAGGGTGCCTGGGCGGGTCGGCGGAGCTCGCCGAAAACGAGGTCGGCATGTCGACCCGCCGGTTCGAACCGACGAGCAAGGTCGTCGAGGCCGGGACGACGGTGCGCTGGCGTAACACCGACCGCGGCGTCCACACCGTCACCGCCTACGACGGTGAGACCCCCGAGGAAGCCGCGTACTTCGCGACAGGTGGCTTC